>JAZKXQ010000195.1:0-2865 GCA_045611725.1 Oscillospiraceae bacterium | reverse complement strand
TTATCAAGTCTGCCTGTAAGTATTTTATGAGTATATGCCTGATGCCCAACGTCCCACACAATTTTATCAGAAGGCGAATCAAATACCCTGTGCAGAGCTACAGTAAGCTCTACAACTCCGAGATTTGAAGCAAGATGACCTCCTGTTCTTGAAACGGTGTTTATCAGTATTTCTCTTATATCTTTGCAAAGCTCATTACATTCATCTACACTAAGTTTTTTTATATCCTCAGGCAGTTTCATATTATTGAGTCTGCTTTTCTGAAGTTTATCATTCATAATGTTATATTTTTACAGGAACAATCAGTGCAACTACTATTCCAAGAATAAATCCTCCTAATACTTCAAGTGGTGTATGCCCTAAATATTCCTGAAGCTCCTTAACTTTTTTACCATTTTTAATTTGTGAATTCAGAAGTTCGGGAATGATTCTTTTCATTTTATTAATTTCTTTGGCATGAATACCTGCGGCTCGTCTTACTCCCATAGCATCATAAATAACTATTGCGGCAAAAAGGAACATCACTCCAAAAATAGTTGAGCCTGTACCCTCTGTTCTGCCAGTAGCTATAACAGCTGCAACAACCATTGCAGTATGTGAACTGGGCATACCTCCTGCACCTACGAGTCTTTCTGCATTAAATTCCTTGCATTTTATAAAATTTATTATAGTTTTAAGAATCTGTGCAATAAGCCACCCTGTAACACCAGACGAAATTATATAATTATATGACAAAAATTCTCACTCCCGTTTAATTTTTTCTGCTGAGCAGCATTTCTGTCAGTTCAGCAAGAAATTCATTGTCTTTAAAATTTTCAAGAGCCTTCAAAGCACGTTTCGTAAGCTGTTCAGCCTCCTGCATAGCCTTTTCAACACCGATAAGTTTTACATAAGTAGTTTTATTCTGCTGTTCATCACTTCCGACAGGTTTTCCAAGTTCTTCAGATGAACTTGTAACATCAAGAACATCATCTATAATCTGAAAAGCAAGTCCCATACATTCAGCGTATTCATCAGCATATGGAAGCATTTCATCTGCTCCTGCACTGATACAGCCCATACGACAAGCTGACTTTAAAAGAGCACCTGTTTTTTTTGAATACATATTTCTGAGATTTTCAAGGTCAACATCATCACGTTTTTCATTTTCAATGTCAATAACCTGTCCACCTATAACACCTGCTGTTCCAAAAGCTGAAGAAAGTTCATAAACAAGCTTTGCTTTTATTTCAGCAGAAAGATTTTCATCAGCTGAAATAACTTCAAAAGGCTTTACAAGTAATGCATCACCTGCCAATATTGCAGTAGCTTCATTGAATGCCTTATGACAGGAAGGTTTTCCCCTTCTCATATCGTCATTATCCATAGACGGAAGGTCATCGTGTATAAGAGATGAAGTATGAACCATTTCAACAGCACACGCTGGTGCTTTTGCTATATGATAATCTGCTCCACATAGACGGCAAAATTCAAGAGTCAATACAGGTCTTATGCGTTTTCCACCTGCACTAAGAGAATAATTAACTGCATCAATTACACTTCTTTGTGGCAGACATTTTTCCTCAAGCCTGTTGTATGCTTCAAGATTATTTTCTATAAATTCAGCATATGCTTTAAGTATCTGTTTATTTTTTTCTGTCATATTGTAATTTCACCCTGCATAAAAATACAGGACAAATTAATCCCCCCTTTTTATGCAATTATTTTTCTGTTTTATCCAAAGTTTTGGAATATGCTCCAAGAATACCATTTACAAATGATAAATCTTTTTCGTGAGCATATGTTTCTGCAAGATGTACTGCCTCACTTATAGCAGCATTAACAGGAGTCATATCGTCAAACATTATCTCATAGAATGCAATTCTTAAAATTGCAAGGTTTATCTTTGCGATTCTGTCAACAGACCTTTTTGTGCTGTATTCCTGAATCATTGCATCTATTTTTTCTGCATTGTTAAGAGTACCCTCTACAATCTCCTTAACTTTATCATTAATCGTTATTTCTTCGATTTCTTCAGCAATTTCATAAAGCTCCTCAAGGCTGTCATCTCTTAAAAGACTTTCAAATATAATTTTAAATGCACAGTCACGAATATCTTGTCTTTTCATAAATCCTCCGTAAAAATTTTTTATTCTGATTTCCTGCATAACAATTCACAAGCATACGGAACACATATTCCGTATGCTTTTTATGTGTATTATATATTATACCACTTTTTTTTGAATAGTACAACTACTTGACCTCGAAAATTCTTATATTTTCTGTCGGAACTGTTACCATACTGAGAATAATATCCTTTATTGCGGCTGCCTGACCTGCTGAAAGACCCTCTGTTTTTACAACAACCTTTGCACTGTCTTTTTCAAGATATACAACACAGTCCTCAAATCCCTGAGCTTTTATAAGGGATTCAATCTCTGTTTCACTCTCTGTAAGATTTGAAAGCTCCACTGCTTCAAGAGCCTTTGCAACCATTTCATCTTCTGTTATATCTCCTCCACCCATTACTGATTGTAATGTCTGGACAGCCTGGTCACGACCTGTTATCTTGTCAATTCTCGCCTGTGCAAAGTAATCATCTGATGATATAGCGTCTGCATCTGAAAGAACCTGCTGATTTTCCTGCTGAACTGATTCATTATCTACAAATTTACTGTCACCATAATCAGCATCAACCTGATTTTCAGATTCAGCAATAAAATTATCTTTATTATCAATCGGAATTCCACTATCTGCAAGAACATAGTTTACATAAACTGCAACACCAAGCATCATTGTAAGACACGCAAGAATTATCTGTTTTTTTCCAATAATAAGATTAGGTTTTTTCATAACTGTTACCCCTTTTATAATTATTTTTCATTG
>JAZKXQ010000194.1:0-3291 GCA_045611725.1 Oscillospiraceae bacterium | reverse complement strand
CATTTTTTTTCATAAATTCCTCCTATAAGAAACAATGCAGTATTAATAAAAATACTGCACTGGTATTCTACATCTTTGCAGACGCAAGCATAAGCTTTATACGATTTTCCTGATTTACTTTAGTAGCTCCAGGGTCATAATCTATGGGAACTATATTCGCCTGAGGTCGCAACTGCTTTATTTTTCTTACCATACCTTTGCCTACTATATGGTTAGGCAGACAGCCAAAAGGCTGACAGCAGACAATATTTTCATATCCATTTTCGATAAGCTCCATCATTTCAGCAACAAGCATCCAACCCTCGCCCATTTTATTTCCATATCCTATAACATTATCCACAAGCGATTTTACGTGGCTGTATTTTGATGGTGCTATAAACTGGCTATGTTCCTTAAAAGCAGAAATCATTATATTTTCCATACCCTCAAGATAATTTACGAGGAATTTGCAGAATTTTTTCTTGATTGTACTTCCTCCATAAAGCCTTATATCCTCAATTCTCGTATCTACTTTAAAGATAAGAAAAGGAATAAGACCAGGAAGCATAACCTCGCAATCCTGTTCAAAGAGGAGTCTTTCAAGATTATTGTTTGCAAGTCCTGAAAATTTTGCATAAATCTCCCCTACTATGCCTACTTTTACTTTTTTTATTGTCTTGTCAAGCTTTATTGCAGAAAAATCCTTGACCATATCTATAAGATTAACAGATACTTCAGATTTTGACATACCTTTTTCCTGACGTATAAGACTTCCAAGCTTTTCAGTCCATACTTTAACTGTTTTATCAGTATCGCCTTTATTTATTTCATATGGTTCAGTCTGATTTTTAAGAGTCATCATAACATCTCCATAGCAAAGAACTGCCATAGCGTCACGAAGCATAGGTAAAGTAAGTTTAAAACCGCTGTTGCTTTCAAGACCTGAAACATTGAGCGATATTGCAGGAACGTGAGCAAATCCTGCTTTTTCAAGAGCCTTTCTCAAAAGATGTATATAGTTTGAGGCACGACAGCCTCCTCCTGTCTGTGGTACAAGAAGTGCTACTTTGTCAGTATCATATTTACCACTCTGTAATGCGTCCATAAGCTGTCCTATTACAAGAAGTGCAGGATAGCAAGTATCATTATGAACATACTGAAGCCCTTTATTTACAACCTCTTGTCCTTCATTGTTAAGAAGTTCAACATTATAGCCTCTCTGCTTAAAAACAGGCATAAGCAATTCAAAGTGAACTTTAAGCATATTCGGGACAAGGATTGTATGAGTTTTTTTCATTTCCTTTGTAAATTCAACTTTCATACTATAACCTCTTAAATAAATATGTTAAAACAACATAATCAATAGAATTAAAAACTTTTTAAATGTACTACTATATTATACATTTAAAGAACATCTTTGTCAACCAAAAGTTAAATTTACAAATTATATAATATTAAGAATATCAGATGGACTATCGGCAATAAAATCAGCACCAGAATTTTCAAGTTCTTCCCTGCCTCTGTAACCCCATACACAGCCTATTGACTTTATTCCTGCATTTTTTGAAGTAAGTATATCAACATCTGAATCGCCTATAAAAATTGTTTCTTCTTTAGAAAATCCTGTAATTTTCATTATTTCATAGATTATCTGTGGTTCAGGCTTTTTAGGTCTTTCGGGAGAATTTCCAAGAATTACATCAAAAACATCTCCAAAATATTCCTTAACCATTGAAACACTGAATTCGTGGACTTTATTTGAAGCTACAGCAAGTTTTATACCTCTTGAATGAAGATTTTCAAGAGTTTCTTTAATTCCGTCATAGACTATTGTTTTATCATTTGAATGTTCTCTGTAGTATTCTGCAAAATACTGACATATTTTTTCAGCATTATGCTTTTCTCCCTCGGGAAGTATTCTTCTGCATAATTCCATTACGCCATTGCCTACAAAATAATTGAATTTGTAAAGCTCGTGCTTTGGATAACCCATTTTTTCAAGTGCATAATTTGAAGCGTCTGCTATATCCTCAAGAGAATTGAGCAGAGTTCCGTCCAAATCAAAAATTGCAAGTTTAAACATTTTTAAATACTCCTTAATTTAATTCTATAATATTGCTTACTCTTATATACGCTCCGTTTATGTATGCTGTAAGATAAACCGTATTTCCCCATACATATTTACTTTCAAGAGTAGTTTCATTTTCAGCATTCCTGTGAAGCAGTAATTCATCTCCCTGCATAATATACCAGCCAATATTCTGATACCCTTCAATATGATTTCTTGATATGCTTCCATCATCATTAAGAGTAAGCGTAAAAACTTCCTCGACAACAGTTTCGGCTTTTCGTTTCTCAAGATATGAAGGATAACCAAAATATTCACCGTTTACAAGCACATCATCATAATTACAATTATTGAAAGTCATTTCCGTAGCACGTCCGATAATAGTTCCGTAATCATCATCTGCCCTTGCATACACTTCACCACTTACATTAATATCGTGCCAATTATCACTCATATATATTTCTCCGCCTACTATTCCTGTATAGTAATTTCCGTTTATTCTGGCATTACTGAAATTTATATCATAAACCTGAGTCCTAAGACCATACCCTATAAATGCAGTTCTGTGTTCTCCCGATATACAAAGATTGCTTATTGTATGCCCCTGACCGTCTATAATACCGCTGAAATGATTGTTTGAAGCTCCTCCCCAGCCCATAGGCTTCCAGTTATAACCTGCAAGGTCTATGTCATTTTCAAGAGTTATATATACTTCCTCTCCATATTCTGAAATTGCATTTACATAGTAAACTGCACCTGCAAGTTGTTCGGGAGTTGAAACATTGAAATGCGGTGCGTTTTCCATAGCCCATTCAGTATCGGCTATTCTCATTATATCCCCTGTATCACATTGTCTTTCCCAATCTGAAATATACTGTGATTTATCTGTTTCATATGCATATTCAGAAACATCTGCTCCCCATTCATTATACCAGTAATAAATATCGGCAAGTATATAAACTCCGGGTTCATAAATTTCTACTGTAATTGAAGAATTATTTGTATTCAGATTACGTCCGCCTATTTCATTGTAACAACCATTTTCTTCATCATAATGCAGAATTATAAGATTATCTTCTGGTATTCCTCTTAATTCATTCTTATCATAATACAATGTAAGACGTGGAAATTTAACAGTTTCTGTATTATATGAAATTTCGAGAGGTACTCCCACAAGTCCTACAACTCCGCTGTGAAGCATATTTTTGTTATAAAGATTTTCAAATGAAACCTGTTTTCTTATA
>JAZKXQ010000193.1:0-7200 GCA_045611725.1 Oscillospiraceae bacterium | reverse complement strand
TGATGGAAATATATACATTCAGAATGATGTATATGTAATATGCGTTGACAAAAACGGAAACAAAAAGTTTTCGATAAAAGCTGATGAAAACATATCATATATCGAAAATATTCTCCCCTCCTCTGACGGTTCAATGATAATTCTTTATTATGATACTGACTGGAAATTCCATATAAGTGGAATTGACGCTGAAAATCAGAAAATGGGAAATGAATATAAATTCAACTCACAGACTGAAAATCTTATCTTTTTCAGTGGTGGCAATGAGTATGGAATATGCTGTTATGATAATGAAAATATGTATTCTGCTGATATTACCACAGGAGAAAAAACTACTATCCTTAACTGGTTTGATACAGGCATAACATCTGCTAATATTCAATCTATTGCTATTCTTCCACAGAATAAAATAATTGTTTCTTACTATGATTCTGCAATGTCAGGTTCAAATGCTGTAATTTTTGAAAAAACTAACGCTGAAAATGTTAAAAGCCGTACAGTTATAAATATTGGTATGGATTTTGTTGAAAATTCGGTTTACTCTGCAATTATGCAGTTCAATAAAGAACACGATGACTATATAATCAAGATAACTGACTATTCGGCATACAGTACAGACGACCGTAAAAAAATGCTTCTGGAAAATTTCCCTGATATATTTCTTACCAATGGAGAAACAGATATTTCATACTATGCAAAACAGGGATTACTTTCTGATATGTATGAATTTATGGACAATGACAGTGAGATAAACCGTTCAGATTATCTTGAAAATGCTCTTGAAGCATTTTCCGTTGATGAAAAACTTGTTTGCATTGCTCCGTTTTTCAATATAAATACAATTGCAGGTAAAAAATCTGCTGTTGTTGTAAATGACTGGAATACAGATGATTTTATAAAATATGCTGATGGAATATCAGCCGAAGTTCAGCTTTTCAATGATGAAGAAATGACAGCTGAAGGTCTTATGAAAATGTTCTGTTATGGTGCTGTAAATGATTTTATAGACTATGAAAATCAAAGCTGTGATTTTGATAATAAAGAATTTATAAAAATTATTGAATTTGCAGGAAAACATAAAAAAAGAACAGAATATTCAGCTGAAATAAGCAATGTTGATTACAATGCGTATTATGATGAAATGTATGCAAAATATAAAACAGGTGAAATTCTTTTCAAACAGTATGTTTTTGGAAATATAGAGGGTATTTATCAGGCTGAATCATCTGATTTCGGAGGAGAACTCTCCTTTGTTGGTATTCCATCAAAAGAAAAAACTTCATATATGAGTTGTCCATTTAAAATTGGAATGTCTTCAAAATCTGAAAATAAGGAAATGGCTTGGAATTTTGTAAAACAATTCCTTAAAGATGAATATCAGAATAATAATTATGGTTTTCCTGTTAAAAAATCTGCATTTGAAGAAACTGTTTCAACTGCATTTTCAGATATGGGAATAGATGAAAATACTGCCGAAAAGTATAAAAACTTTATAAATTCGGTAAGAACTCCTCTCAAAGCCGATGTTAATATAGTACAAATTATTGACGAGGAAACTTATGCCTGTTTTTATGAAGGGCAATCTGCCGATGAAACAGCTAAGAATATACAGCAAAGAGTTACTGAATATCTTAATTAAATGCATTATGCCGTTTGTCATATAAATATTGACATAAAATTTTTTATGTTATATAATATTATTCATAGTTCCCGTTACTATGCTTTTGCATAGAATTATATTTACAGGAGGTCTGATTTTTTATGTCAGTTTCATATTCAAGAACTGAAATCAGTAACGGAATTTCATTTACTTCCATTATTGATTCAAAATTCAAAACAAACACTATCCGTGTGAAGCTTCTTGCAAAGCTTGATGAAAATACAGCGTCTGCAAATGCTCTTGCACTTGGTATAATTGCTTCTTCAAACAGCAAATACACTTCCCGTACAGAACTTTCAGCAAAAATGAATGCTCTCTATGGCGGAAATCTTTTCGCAGATGTTTCAAAAACAGGAGATGTTCAGGTTCTCACTCTCGGAGCAAGTGTTATAAATAACCACTTTACTTTTGATGGTGAAGATATTACAGGCGAAATGCTTGATATTCTTGAATGTTGTCTTTTTGCCCCTAATGTAAATGATGAAAAATTCAATGAAAAGGAATTTTCTCACAGAAAACAGGATTTGCTTGATTCAATAGATACTGAAATAAACAATAAAAGAGGATATGCAATTCTTAAAGCTCAGCAGACTATTTTTAAGAATGAACCCTCTGCATATTCTTCATACGGTACAAGAGAAACTGCTGAAAAGCTTACTCCTGAAACAGTTTACAATGCATATCAGAAACTTCTTGAAAGTGCAGAAATTGAAATCTATTTTGTAGGTTCGGAGGAAATTCCGGAAATAAAAGAAAGATTTAAGAATGCATTTTTATCTGTTAATCGTAATTGCCAGTCTGTTGAAATGAATAGTCCAAGTCCTGTAAAATCCGAAGTTGAAAGAGTTACTGACAGACTTGATGTAAACCAGATGAAAATGGTTATGGCATATAAAACAAATTATGACAATATCTATCCAATTATTGTTATGAATACAATTTTCGGAGGTTCTCCTGTTTCAAAGCTTTTTGCAAATGTAAGAGAAAAAATGAGCCTTTGCTATTATTGTGCAAGTATGTATGTAATAAGCAAGAATACTCTTATAGTTGACAGCGGAATTGAAAAAGAAAATCTTGAAAAGGCTGAAAAGTCTATAAATGAACAGTTTGAAATGGTTAAAAACGGAGATTTCACAGATGAAGACATTAACAATGCCGTTTTAAGTATTCTTAATTCAATAAAAAGTACAGGCGATACTCCTTCCTCACTTATTGGCTGGTATTTCAAAACCTTATGCAGAGGCGAAATAATCAATCCCGATGAAGAGGCTGAAAGAATTAAGGCTGTCACAAGAGAACAGATTATCGAATGTGCTAAATCATTCACTGCTGATACTGTTTATGTTATGACAGGTATTGAGGAGGAATAATTCAAAATGGAAAAAAAGATTATTAAAAATGAAAAAACAGGCGACAGCTATATATACGTAAAGCATAAAAGCGGACTTGATATAGTCATATGCGAAATGGAAGGTTTCAGCACTACAGAAGCCCTTTTCGGCACAAAATACGGCTCTATAAATACAAGATTCAAAACAAGTCTTGACAAGGATTATACAGTAGTTCCTGAAGGTATTGCACACTTCCTTGAACATAAGCTTTTTGAAAATGAAGACTGTGATGTTTTCGACCTTTATGCAAAAACAGGTGCTTCTGCCAATGCATTTACATCTTTTGACAAAACCTGTTATCTTTTCAGCTGTTCTGATAACTATAAAGAATCACTTGAAATACTTCTCTCATTCGTTCAGTCACCTTATTTCACTAAAGAAAGCGTTGACAAGGAACAGGGAATTATTGGTCAGGAAATAAGAATGTATCAGGATAACCCGTCCTGGAGAGTTTTCTTTAATCTCCTTGGAATACTTTATCATAATCACCCTGTAAAAATTGATATTGCAGGAACTATTGAAAGCATTGCTCAAATAGATGCTGATTTGCTCTATAAATGCTATAATACATTCTATAATCTTCATAATATGGTACTTTCAGTTGCAGGTAATGTCAAAGCAGATGAAATTCTTGAAATAGCTGACAGACTTCTTAAACCTTGTGAAAATTATTCGCTTGAAACTGTTTTTGAAAATGAACCGGAAGAAATAGTTAAAAAGGAAACTGTACAGAATTTACCTGTAGGTATTCCCCTTTTCCAGATTGGATTCAAGGCTTCTCCTAAGAATGGATATGAAAATCTTAAAGCTGAAATGGAAGCTAATATGGTTCTTAATATTCTTGCAGATTCCTCATCACCTCTTTATAAGCGTATGACTGAAGAAGGTCTTATAAATTCCAATTTCTCTACAGAAGTATTCAACGGCAACGGATTTTTCTCAATGATTTTCGGAGGAGAATCCCAGAAACCTTATGAAGTTATGGACGAAATTATAAAGGAAATTGAATCTGCAAAGGTAAATGGTCTTGACAGAGAACATTTTGAAGTGCTTAAAAAGGCTAATTATGGAGCTGCTGTTCGTGAATTCAATAATGTTGAAGCTGTTGCAAATTCAATGATAAATGCCCAGTTTGAAAATGTAAGTATGTTTGATACAATAAAAATTATTTCAGAAATGACTTATGAAGATGTTCAGAAATGCCTTTGTGAACGCTTTGACATCAGCAAATGTGCAATATCAATTGTTGAAAGCTGATGGAGGACAAATTTTAATGACAGAAAACAATTACTATGAAATAGTTTTTCCGAAGCTTGATATAAGTTTTAATGTAGAAAGCACAGCTTTTTCAATAGGAGATTTTAATATTCAATGGTATGGTCTTATAATTACCTTTGGAATGATACTTGCTATGATATTCGGATTTTCCCAGATGAAAAAATACGGAATAAACTCTGAACGTGCTATGGATTGTGTAATAGGTGGCATAATTGGTGGAATTATCGGTGCAAGAGCCTATTATGTAATAATGGAATGGGAAAACTATGCAGGAGATATAAAAGCTATAATAAATATCCGAAATGGTGGTCTTGCCATTTACGGAGGAATTATAGGAGCAATACTTGTCGGAGGAATTATAGCTAAAATACGAAAAGTAAAATTCATACCACTGCTTGATATTGCAGGAATGAGTTTTCTTATAGGTCAGGGCATAGGAAGATGGGGCAATTTTGCCAATCACGAAGCTTTCGGATACAATACTGAATCTCTTTTCGGAATGACAAGTGGAAAAATTCAGGATAAGATTATCAATATGAATATTGAAGGACTTACTCCCGATTTACCCGTTCACCCTTGTTTTCTCTATGAATCTGTATGGTGTCTTACAGGGTTTGTTATCCTCTATCTTATATCCAAAAAAAGAAAATTTGATGGTCAGATGTTTCTTATGTATATAGGCTGGTATGGTCTTGGAAGATTTTTTATAGAAGGTCTTAGAACTGACAGCCTTATGATAGGAAATCTGAGAGTTTCTCAGGTACTTGCCATACTTTGCTTTATAACAGCTGTAATACTTCTTATATTAATAAGCGGAAAAGTCAAGCGTATGGGCGGAGAATATACATTTTATAAGGATACCGAAGAATCAAAATTACTGCTTGAAACAGAAAACAATAATAAAAAGTCAGGTTCATAAGACCTGACTTTTTATATGTATACAATTATTTAAAGAAATTGCCCTGTAAGAAGCATCATACATACTCCAGGTATACCAAGTATAAGAGAAATCATTGTATTAAAAAAATTAAGCTCAAGAGTCATACCTATTTTTTCGCCATAAAAATAAAGCAAAAGCAAACAGCCTCCTCCTGAAAACATTCCAAAAAAAGCTGAAAAAAGAGGGTGTTTCCGACCTGCATAGTAAACAAGCATAATTGCTCCTGCTATACTCCATATTAGTGTAAAAATCATATCCATAGTCATTTTATATCATTCCTCCGTTATAAACTTCAGAAATTTACATAAGAATATATCCAAGTGCAAGTAAAAGCTTTAAGTCTGCCCCTTCCCTTGCAAGTATAATTATCATAATAATTATAACAACCTTTTCATTGTCAAGCTTACCTTTACCAAATCCCAGCCTGTCAAGAATACTGTCAGCTATACCGAAAAGACTACCATTTGAATTTCCACAATTTTCAATAGATTTAGCAGGAACAGGCTGACAATCGCTTTTTACTGAATTATTATTATTGTTATTTTCACAGGTTTTCTGATGCATTTCTTTTGCAGTTCTTACAGCCTCCTGTTTCATATTTTTAAAATTCTGTCTGCTATAATCTGCCATATCAACCTCGTTTATATAAGTTTATCCAAATCTTTCAGCATACCACTGGATTTTAGAGTTTCAAACAATGAAAAAAGTTTAAGAAATTTAACTGCTTTATCTGCTCTCTCCTTTTTTTCATCGCTAAGATGAGGCTTTAAAGCCATAATAAGTTCTGCATTTTTATCAGCTTTGGAAGTCGATGACATAAGCTCCTGAATTTTAAATATCATACCTATGTCAAATCCAAAATCAGAATTATTGTTACAGCCTGATGAATTATTTTCACACTGCTGATTTGTCTGACCGTTTGGTGATTGCTGTGAGGAGGACAGCATATCAGCAAGTTCTTTTATCTGCTGCATACTCTCCTCATCTGACAGCATTTCCTGTATCCTTCCCATTAAATCGTCCATAATTAAAAACCTTTATCTTCCACCTGTAAGGCGTTTGTAAAGCTCCTGAGCCTGAGGAGTTGTCATTATCATTTCAGCCAGTTTAGGATTATTCATAACCTGCCTGAATTTATTGCTTTCCTCTTTATTCATATTGTTAAGTGCTGCATCAAACTGTCCCTTTTCAAGCTGAGATTTTAAAACATCAGGTGGAACATTGATTTTTGCACTTACAATTTTTAACAGTGCATCAAGATTCTGAGGATTGATATTCTGATTCATCTTACTACTCCCTTCCATATAACCATACTATTCTGACAAAAAATATAAATCACTTCTGTATTTTAATATTGTATTTAATTAAAGTTTATGATATAATTTATTAAAATAGACTTTTTGTAAGGAGGTTTTTATGAGAATTATTGTTATGTCTGATTCACACGGCAATTACAGAGCCGTTGAAGAAATTATACAGCGTAACCTTAATGCAGATATGTTTATTCATCTTGGAGATGGTGAAAGAGAACTTGATAGAGCAATTGTAAAATTTCCACAAATTAATGTATTTCATACAAAAGGCAACTGCGATTATGGAAGTTTCAGCCAGAGTACTCTTGAACTTGGTCTTGAATATGGTCATAGTCTTATTGCTACTCACGGGCATCTTTACGGCGTAAAATATTCACTTGAAGAATTGAAAAAAAGTGCTGTAAAAAGCAAATCAGATATTATTTTATATGGTCATACGCATATGAGATACAACAAATATGAAGATGGTCTGTATATTCTTAACCCTGGAAGTGCTTCCTGTCCTCGTGACAGCAATCCCCCATCATATGCATATATCGATATTACTGAAAAAGGTATACTCACAAATATAGTAAATCTTACCAGATAGTATAGTCATATCTATATTATATGCACAAC
>JAZKXQ010000192.1:0-2640 GCA_045611725.1 Oscillospiraceae bacterium | reverse complement strand
TTATAACATAAAAACATATATTTTTCAATAATAGCAAACCATATGAGGTATACGAAAAAAATAAATCTTTAATTTCAAATTTGTATAAAATGCCAATCTATTATAATTTTTCAAAAATAAAAAACATTATCTTAAAAAAATTTTTAAGATAATGTTTTTATATTACATTAATTGACATAATATTCATATGATTATGATTTATAATAATATCTGCAGAAAAAATTTAACTTGCTCTTGCTTTTGATTTCTTTTTGTTTTTATCTTCAGCTTTTTCTTCTTCCTTATTTTCTTCATCTTTTTCATTTTTATTTTTTCTGGATTTTTTATTATCATTATTCAACTGAGGATTTTCTCTTCTTTCTTTTTCATCAAGAAGCCTTTGATGTTCAGCACAGACTTTCTTATATTCTTTCCATTCAGGGCCAAGTGCGTGGTCATTTCGGACGTGCTGTATAATAGCTATTACAAGAATAAGAAAAAATGGTATAAGTGTTGGAATATGATTGAATAAAATATTATCAGTCATAGGATTTATAACAAGCAATTCCATTTCATTATTTTTATTTATAAAAAACATAAATGTCATAGAAAGCATACTCAATACACCTGCTATTAAATCAACAATAATAGCTATTACATTATATTTACATATCGAAAAAACCATTGCCGCAGCAAACAATGCCGAGGATAAAAACATAACTCCCGACCACAGTTGCATTGTTATTGCAAGACCCCGTGAAATAATTTCATAGTCAAAATATTGCTGAGATTGTGCATTAAATGCAAGACCACCAAGAATATTAAAATATAACGGGTATACAACTACGGCAGGAAGCATTAAAAATTTCAAAATATTTACAAAAACTTTCATTTTAATACCTCCGTATCATATGGATAATAATATATATTTATTGTAACACATTATTACATCAAGGTCAAACTTTTTTTTACAAAAAATCTGTTATGTAAATTACTTTAATATTTGTTTATCATTTGTCTATAGTAAACATTACAGGGCAGAAATTAAGCGTTTAAAATTTATCGTTATGGAGGAAAAAAATGAAAAAAACCCTGAATTTTATTATGGCTGTAACCACAGGACTTTCGACAGCTCTCTTAACAGCAATTATGTACTATTCTTCAATACTCCCCGATAGTTTTTATGTAAATGAAAATACAGGGATAAGCTTTTCTGATAACATTCCTGTAACTGTCGTTTCAGAGGATATAACTTCTGCTTCAACCTTATCGGAGGATTATATTGCTGATACTGCTACTTTAAAACTTTTCGGACTCCTTCCATTGAAACAGGTAAATGTTATACCTTCAGATACACCAATGCTTATACCAGGAGGTACTCCTTTCGGAATTAAAATAATGATTGATGGCGTTATGGTTATAGGATTGGGCGAGGTAAATTCTGATAATGGTATGAAATCCCCCGCTTCTGAGGCAGGACTTGAAACAGGCGATATTATACTTTCTGTTTCAGGTCAGGAAGTCAGTTCCAATGAAGATATACAGGAAATAATTTCTGAATCCGATGGAAAAAGCGTTGAAATAACAGCAAAAAGAAATCAGACGGAAATGGAATTTCAATTAACTCCTGTATTCTCAAAAACTGATAATTGCTATCAGGCAGGAATATGGGTTCGTGACAGTTCGGCAGGAATAGGAACTGTTACTTTTTATGAGGAATCCACAGGTCTTTTCGGAGGTCTTGGTCACCCTGTATGCGATACTGATACAGGAGAAATAATCCCTATCTCAAGGGGAGAAGTTGCCGATGTGGATATTACAGGAATTAAAAAAAGCGTTGAGGGACACGCAGGAGAATTACAAGGAATATTCACTTCTTCAAGAGCAGAAGGACAGCTTTTCCTTAATAATGAATATGGAATTTTCGGAACTCTTGACAAAAAACCAACAGGACAGGCAATTCCTATGGGTTTAAAACAAGAAATAAAAAAGGGAGAGGCTAAAATTATTACTACCATAGATGGCGACAAACCACAGGAATACAATATAGTTATTGAAAAGATTGATTACAGTGATGACAATACAAATAAAAATATGGTGATAAGAGTTACTGATGAAAAACTTCTTTCTCTTACGGGAGGAATCGTTCAGGGTATGAGTGGAAGTCCTATCATACAAAATGGTAAACTTATAGGTGCTGTTACTCACGTATTTGTAAATGAACCCGAAAGAGGTTATGCTGTATTTTCTGAAAATATGTATCAGAATGGTGTGAACTACCCCCACCTGTAAAGGTGAGGGTAGTTTATAATTATTAATCAGCCATAAGTTTAACCATAACAGCTTTCTGTGCGTGTAAACGGTTTTCAGCTTCTTCAAAAATTTCATTAGCGTGTGCTTCAAAAACTTTTGCTGTGATTTCTTCTTCACGGTGTGCTGGTAAACAATGGAGAACCATTGCATCTGGCTTTGCAACTGCCATTATTTCATCATTAATCTGATAACCTTTGAATGCTTCCTTACGGATTTCAGCTTCGCCTTCCTGTCCCATTGATGCCCATACGTCTGTAATGAGTATATCTGCATTTTCAGCTGACTTTAATGGACTGTCTGTTATTTCAAAGCAGTCAAATCCCTGTGCAAAATCCATAACTTCCTTTG
>JAZKXQ010000191.1:0-1848 GCA_045611725.1 Oscillospiraceae bacterium | reverse complement strand
AATCTTTCTGACAGCTTCTTCAGCGTCCTCAAATGTAAGAATTTCTTTATCAGAATATTTATTTAATTCTTTTAAAAGTTTTGTTTCACATTCAGCAAGAAGAATAAGCTTATCTGAAAGTATAATACATTTATCAGTTTCTATAAACCTTCCTTTACCATAATAACTGGCTGTGTCAACAGCCTTTTCAATGACTTCAGCCACAATTTTCTTTGCGTCTTCCAGCATAGGTCTTATCTTTTCAGGTTCCATCATATCACTCCTTATAAATAAATTCAACCATATTATATAATATAATATTCTGAGCAAAAAGTCAATGATTTATTTTATAAAACCACAATGTAAATTTTAACAAAGAAAAATAATATATAAAGGTGAAACTGTTAATATCAGTTTCACCTATTTGTGATGCTAATTGATTGTATACTCTATAGCTTTTATTATTTCATTGCAGGTAACTGTTTGCTGTGGATTGAAATTACCGTTCTCAAGCTCGAAAACTCCGTTATCAACGAGTATCTGTATTATTTTCTGATTTTCACATTCCGAAATATCCTTTATTTCTGTATTTGAATCCATATTTTCAAATTCTCCCATTATAAACACCGATTTTGCAAGTTCATCACGAGTAACAGGGGAGTCGGGATTGAAGTATTCCTTCCCGTTTGAAAGTTCCCATTCAATATACCCTGAATTTACAGCTGTTTCAATATCATCAAATATATCATCATTCCACTTTACATCTTCAAAAAGTCCGAACATATGCCCTTTCTGTTCAGTTTCATAATATTTTGAAGATGATGGCAGATAAATCTGAATATGTTTCATTCTTGTTATAATCTGTGCAAAATCTTTTTTTGTTGCTTCGTTGTCATTTCTGAATTTATCAATATTATCAAATTCTTCGGGATAGAAAAAACGTGCAAGTTCATTGATACCTTTTACATATCTGAATGTAGGTGATGAAATTATCTTCTCATTTATAATGAATACTTTATTTTCTTTTACTGCTTTTATTGTATTATATCCAGCTCTTTCACTTATTGACTTTAAATTTCCTCCCGAATTCATAGAGCCACGCTGAGAAACATATACATCTATATTTTCGGCATTTTCAAGCACTTTTTCAGTTCCAAATTCAGCAATGCTCGAACCTTTTGCAGATGGTTCAACATCTTTTGCAAGGTTTATCCCTCCTGCATATTCAATAGCCTTTGCGGCCATTGAATCAGGAGTTACAGTTCTTATATCCGTTTCTGTGGACTCAAAGAAAACTACAGGCTTTTCGTTTATATTAGAAACTGTTTCTGATATTTCAGCTATTTCATTATGAAATTCCTCAAGCTTTTTCTCAGCAGTTTCCTCTGTTCCTGTAATCATTGCAAGTTTATTTATATAGTCATCAAATTCCTCAAAATTTTCAGGATAAAGAGAAATTACCTGTATACCTGCCTTTTCAATTTCAGCTACAAAATCTGGTGCTTTATTTGTTATAAAAGGTCTTATAAGTATAGCGTCGGGTTGTGCAGCTATAACATTTTCGGGGTCGCCATTATAGTCATAACGGTCAAGAAATGCCGCTTCGGGAGGATATACACAGGTTGAATGTCCTCCTATAAGCTTATCACCTGCACCAAGTTCAAAAAGATTTTCTGTATGTGCTGAATAAAAAGATATAATCTTTTTGCAGGGAGCATCAAGATTTACTGCTCGTCCGTCATCGTCATAAAAGCTTATAAGTGCGTCAGAATTAAGCTCTGTCTGATTTTCAGTTTTCTGACAACCAGAAAACAATGACAAAGACATAAAAAGTGAAAGAGTTATGGATATAATTTTTTTCATTATTTT
>JAZKXQ010000190.1:0-4581 GCA_045611725.1 Oscillospiraceae bacterium | reverse complement strand
TATACAATTAATGACAATAGTATTTATATTTTTATTTAATATTTATTGTTTTTTTAGTCGAATATAGGAAAATTCCCGTGAAAAAAGTGATAATCACGGGAATTTTGAAATATTTACAACTATCTGTCAGTATTGCAATTTAACAATATAAATGTTATAATTTATTTGTTTGAAATAAGGGCAAGTGTGTCACGAGCAATAAGGAGTTCTTCATTTGTAGGAACAACCCATACTTCAACCTTTGAGTCAGCTGTTGATATTTTGCATACTTCTCCTCTTGTTGATGAGTTTACAGCAGTATCAAGTTTAATTCCGAAAAATTCCATATCCTTACAAGCTTTTTCTCTTACTGCAGAAGCATTTTCACCAATACCGCCTGTAAAGATTACTGCGTCAAGGCCATTCATTGCAGCAGCATATGAACCGATATATTTCTTAATCTGGTATGTAAACATATCAGCTGTAAGTTCAGCACGTTTGTTACCATCAGCAATACCAGCCTCAATTTCTCTGTTATCGCTTGAAATACCTGAAATTCCAAGGAATCCTGATTTCTTATTAAGGTATTCACTTGTTTCAGAAGGACTAAGTCCAAGCTTTGACTGAATGAATGTTACTGCTGAAGGGTCAACAGCACCACATCTTGTACCCATAAGAAGACCATCAAGAGGTGTGAATCCCATTGATGTGTCAACTGATTTTCCACCATCTACGGCTGTTATTGATGAACCGTTTCCGAGATGACAGGAAACTATCTTAAGTTCTTCAGGTTTCTTATTCATAATTTTTGCAAGTTCGCCTGAAACATATCTGTGAGATGTTCCGTGGAAACCGTATTTTCTTACGCTGTATTTTTCATAACATTCATAAGGAACACCATACATAAATGCTTTTTCTGGCATTGTCTGATGGAATGCTGTATCGAATACAACAACCTGAGGAACATTTTCAGGAATTACATTTTTACAAGCTCTGAGAGCGAGTGCGTGAGGGTGATTGTGAACAGGAGCAAGTTCTGCGAGTGCGTCAATTTTATCGATTACTTCATCAGTTGCAAGACAGGTTTCAGAGAATACTTCAGCTCCCTGAACTATTCTGTGACCTACAGCAGAAATTTCGTCCATACTCTTTATAACTGAAGCATCGCCTGTTGTGAGAGTTTCAACAAGTTTCTGAAATGCCTCTGTATGAGTAGGAAACTGACAGTCAGATTCAAATTTTCTTCCATCTCCTGTTTTATGGGAAATATGACCGTCAATACCTATTCTGTCACAGTTGCCCTTTGCGATTACGCTTTCATCTTTCATATCAATAAGCTGATATTTAAGTGATGAACTACCTGCATTGATTACGAGAATTTTCATTTTCTTACAAGTCCTTTCGGTATATATTTTTTTCAGATTATGTCTGATATTATTAAAATCCATAAAAATAATGGATTATATCATTTTCTGAAAAGGTCAGGAAATGATATTTAATAAGACATATTCGCTTATTTTATTATATACCAATCAGCAAAAAATGCAATACTTTTTTATGAAAATCAGCTTTTTAAACAAAAAAATAACAAATGATTTTACTATGAGAATAGTATTTTCAGTTTAATAAATAAAAAAATTTAGGAAGTGATAAAAATGAAAATATCAGGAATAGTATGTGAATATAATCCTATACATAATGGACATATATATCATATGGAGAAAACAAGGGCAGAAGGAGCTACCCATATAGTTGCTGTTATGAGTGGCAATTTTGTGCAAAGAGGCGATGTTGCAATTATAAATAAATTTGAAAGGGCAAAAACTGCCGTAAAATGTTGTGTAGACCTTGTAATAGAGCTTCCAGTTGCATATTCTATGGCGAATGCTGAAACATTTGCAAGAGGTGCTGTACATATTCTTGATTCGCTTGGCTGTGTTGATGAAATTTCTTTCGGAAGTGAATGTGGGAGTCTTGAAAGGCTTGAAGCGGCAGCAGAGGCAAGTTGTGTATGTGCTGAAAATCCTGAACTTATTGAACTTCTTGAAAATGGTATGCCTTATCCTGTGGCAATTATGAAACTTGTTGAAAAAAATTATTCAAAGAATATTTCAGAACTTTTTCAGGGAGCAAATAATGTACTTGCAATAGAGTATATAAAAGCACTACATTCCTTTAATTCAAACATAAAGCCATTTACTGTTCAGAGAATGAATGTACAGCACGACCAGTATGGAGAATACGGAGGTTTTGCAAGTGCATCATACATAAGAAATAATATTCTGCTGACAGGAAGAAATTCTATGGGGCATACTGTTCCATCATTTTCAGAAAAAATGATTAACAGTGCATTGAGAAATGGAAGCATTGCAAATATTAAAAATCTTGAAAGAATATTAATATATTCCCTGCGTACTGCTAATATTGATGCTCTTACAGAAGTCCCAGATGTTGCTCACGGACTTGAGAACAGAATAATGGCAGCAAGTTCATCAACATCTCTTGAAGATGTTATGAATTTTATTAAGACAAAACGTTATCCTATGTCAAGAATAAGAAGAATACTTTTAAGTTATATTATAGGGATAAGAAAAAAGGATTTGGAGATTCTTCCGCCTTATGGGCGTATACTTGCAGTAAATGAAAGAGGAACTGAAATTCTTTCAATGGCAAAAGGAAAATCCAAAATACCATTTGGAACATCTCTTTCAAAGCTTGGGGAAATTGATGAAAACTGCAAACGATATTCAGAACTTGAGGCATATGCAACAGATATATATAGCCTTGCATCTGATAATATAAAACCTTCACAAACTGATTACAGAGCAAAAATAGGTCTTACCAATATGACTGAACGCTGAAAGGGGAGGTAATTATGATAAAATCTGTTATTTTTGACCTTGATGGAACTTTACTGGATTCTATGCCGTCCTGGTATGATGTGGACAGAATTTTTCTTGCTGAAAACGGTATAGAATATTCCTATGAAATATCTGAAAAAGTTAAGAGAATGAGTATTGAAGAATTTTGTATTTATTTTAAAAATGAACTTGGAATTTCCTATTCAACGGAACATATAAAAAATCGCATAGAAGAAATAGTTGCTGAACAGTATGCATATCATATTCCATTAAAGCCATATGTTAAAGAAATGCTTGATATGCTGGATAAGCTTGAAATACCATATTGTATAGCAACATCTACATATATAAGACTTGCTGAATCAGCATTGAAAAGGCTTGGAATATATGAAAGATTTAAATTTATTCTGACCTGTTCAGATGTAGGAAAAAGCAAGAATTATCCTCTTATATATGAAAAATCGGCACAAATTCTTGGTACTGCTCCGAATGAAACAGCCGTTTTTGAGGATTCATTACATTGTATTGAAACTGCTCTTTCAGCAGGATTTTATACAGTGGGAGTATTTGATGAATCTTCTTCAAAGGATTGGGAAAGTATATGCAGTATTTGTAATATGCCGATAAAAAATTTAAAACAATCCTTTGAAATATTTAATCGGGAGTAATAAAAGTTATGAATAAAAAAGTTATGATAGGTATGAGTGGTGGAGTTGACAGTTCAGCAGCTGCAAAAATTCTTAAAGATAATGGTTATGATGTGACAGGAGTGACTATGAGTCTTTTTAATCCGGAAGATACTGTAAATCCTGAAAAATGTCCTGCACTTTCAAATATAAATGATGCAGTTCTAGTAGCAGAAAAGCTTGGCATTGAACATATGGTTTTAAATTTTCATAATGAATTTAAAGAATATGTTATGAAAAAATTCTGTGATGAGTATTTTATGGGAAGAACTCCTAATCCCTGTGTTGAATGTAATAAATTTCTGAAATTCGGAGCAATGCTTGAAAAGGCTCTTGAAATGGGATTTGATTATATTGCAACAGGTCATTATGCCCTTAAAGAATTTGATGAAAAATCGGGAAGATTTATTATAAGACGTCCGAAAGACCGTTCCAAAGACCAGACTTATATGCTTTATGCACTTACACAGCATCAGCTTGAGCATACACTATTTCCCTTATATAATTTTGAAAAGAGTGAAATAAGAAAAATTGCTGAGGAAGCAGGGCTTATAAATTCATCAAAACCCGACAGTCAGGATATATGCTTTGTACCTGATGGAAAATATTCTGAATTTATTGAAAAATTTTCGGGGAAATCTTCTGCAAAGGGATTTTTTAAGGATAATAATGGAAATATTCTTGGAGAACATAAGGGAATAATAAATTATACTACAGGTCAGCGTAAAGGACTTGGAATATCACTTGGAAAGCCTGTTTTTGTAACAGGTAAGAATATTGAAGAAAATACTGTTATAATAGGCGATGAAACAGACCTTATGACAACAGAACTTTCAGCTTATAATATTAATCTTATATCAGTATCTGAAATATCCGAACCAATGCGTGTTACTGCAAAAGCAAGATATAATCAGAAGGAACAACCTGCAACTGTTATTCAGACATCTGAAAATACATTCAAGGTTATTTTTGATAGTCCTCAACGTGCTATCACTGCAGGACAGGCTGTAGTACTTTATGATAAAAGTCGGAGGCCAGCGGTCTTAGGAAGACAA
>JAZKXQ010000189.1:0-3091 GCA_045611725.1 Oscillospiraceae bacterium | reverse complement strand
AGAAAGTTTTGAAAATCTGTCGATTGAAGAAAAATCAGAACTGATAAGCTTACTCAATAAAGATGAATTTAATGTCAATGAGAAAATCCAGTCATTTAGTAGAATAATAAAAAAACTGGAAACAGAAAGTTTTGAAAATCTGTCGATTGGTAGAAAATTAGAATTAATATTTTCGCAAGATATGTACAATGAAATTTTTAATACTTCATTTGCTAATAAAAAAAGTACTTCTATAGACAAATTTAAAGAAAATAAAGGTTATATAAATTTTATAGAAAAATCGGTATCTAAACTTAAACAGATTAATCTGGTTGATACATCTGTATTTTTTGAAAAAGTCAGTAAGAATGAAAATTATCGTAGCAGAGCATTGAAAACACTTGTTGTGGAGGATTTTCCTAATTATCAAAGAGAAGTTCCTTTGAATCATTATAATGATATGACATATCAAAGAGAAAATGTTGTTTATAAGGATAGATATTATTATCCTCGTTTAGATATGCCTGAAATTCAGTATAAAATAGAACAAAATACTGCTGATAATACTGTAAATTCTGAAATAAGCAATCTTACACATAAGGTACAGGAACAGGCAAAAAAAATTGATTCTATTCAGAAAAGTATTTCTAATGATAATAACAATGGAATATCTTTAAGTGATATAGATGTTATAACAAATGAATTGTTGAAAAAACTTGATAATAAAATTTCTGTTGAAAATATCAGGAGAGGTATTTTTTAAGGGGGTAATTTTATGGCTGAAAAAGCAGCAATATTTTATCAGAAAAATGAAAATGATACATCGTGCAGTGAGAAAATAGAAGTTATGTTTAACCCAGCAAGTTATTCTATATCAAGAAATGTTAATTATAGTGGTGTTTACAGAAAAAAAAATAAAGATATTGAAAAATCGAATATTATTTCTCATAATTATCCTAATATGACTTTTTTAGGTGGTTCATCTGATTCGCTTAGTTTGGAACTTATAGTAAATAAGTATGAGTTTAAACATTATTCAGGTGTTGAAAAAACAAGTAAGGATTTAAGTATTAAGGAATATATAAAAAAAATACAGGCATTAACATTAATAAAAGAGAATATTCATAAACCACCATTGTGTAAATTTGTATGGTCGGATTTTTCTTTTCAGGGATATGTTACATCATTGCAGATTAATTATACAATGTTTCTTGATGACGGAACTCCTGTACGTGCTAAAATTAATCTTAATATTCAGGGCTGTATGTTAGGAAATGATGTTAAAATACCATTTGAATCTCCTGATAGAACTAAAAGTAGAATTTTGAGTGAAAATCAGCAGTTATGGGAGATAGCGGAAGATGAATATGGTGATAGTTCAAAATGGCGTGAAATAGCTATTGCGAATAATATAAGTAATCCCATATATATAGAAAGTGGGAAGAAGCTTGTTGTACCTGCATTGAAATAGTATTTAGAAAGGATTTTTATATGTCATATACAATGATTGCTGATGTGGGAAATACAATACTTAATCTTTTAAAAGAAAGTCTTGTGCCTGATATTATACATAATGAAAGTTTAATAGGTTTATGTAGTCCAAATGATAGTGGAGATTTTATACTTGGTTTGTATCTTTACCATATAGAACAAAATCAACATATGAGAATGAATTCGTATATAGACCAGGGCGTTGAAATGCAGGTAAGTCCTCCTATATATCTTAATCTTTATTATATGATTACTGCTCATTCTCAAGGGGATATAAAGTTTAAAAGTTATGAAAATCAGGTAATTCTTGGAAAAATCATTCAGACTCTTAATGACTGTGCATTACTTGAAGACAAGTATGGTAATAAACTCCGTATTGATATGATAGATATGTCTTGGTCTGAAAAAAAGAATATATTAAGTAATTTTGAAGCTAAGAATAATAATCTTTCATTGTTTTATAAAGTTGCACCTGTTGAAATAGAATCAACAAATTCAAGACGTGTTGTAAGAGTTAAAGGTATTGATTTTTCAACAAGTGCATACAATCAAAATAATTAACGCGAATTCGACAAATAAAAAAGATAGTCAAATAGAGTAGATACGAAGAAATATAATAGAAAAACCTCTCTGAAAATGGTATAATGAAGATGAAGCAAACAATCAAAATACCAAAAAGAGAGGTTTTTTTATAAATCAGTTAATAAAAACATTCTGTGAAATAGATGATTACTGCAAAGAATATGAAATAATATGCAGAAAATATCTTACAGATAATGAATACAAAGAAACAATTCCCAGAACATCAATGGCTTTAAGTGAGATAATGACAGTGCTTGTAAATTTCCATCAGTCAAAATTCAGAGATTTCAAATCATATTATCTGACAGTTATACTTGGATTTCTGAAATCATATTTCCCCAAAGCTCTGAGTTACAGCAGATTCATTGAAGTTATGAGATATGCACTGATTCCTCTTTTATTATACACCATAAAGTATGGTTTTGGCAAGTGTAATGGACTTAATTTTATTGATTCTACTCCTTTAATTGCCTGTAAATATCAAAGAAGATATTCAAATAAAGTAATGAAAGATTTTGCTGGTATTGGTAAGTCATCAACAGGATGGTTTTATGGAATGAAGTTACATATGATAATCAATGGCAGTGGATAAATTCTTTCATTCTGCGTAACTTCAGGAAATACAAGTGACATAAATGAAGAAGTTATTGAAAAGATAACAAAAAATATTTATGGAAAACTTATTGGTGACAAAGGATATATTTCATCAAAGATATTCAGAAAACTTTTTGAAAACAATATTACATTGATTACCAAAGTACGTAGTAATATGAAAAACAGGCTTATTATGATGGAAGATGCTATATTTTTAAAGAAACGTGCTGTTAATAATATCTTAAAAAATGTACTTCAGATTGAACATACAAGGCATAGAAGTCTTGTTAATTTTCTTGTGAATCTTATATCTGGAGAGTGTAAATAAATTTGTGTAATTTGATTTATAGGGTTTGTCAATAGTTTTGTGTAAATTTTTTTATAAGATGAAGAAACGTGTGTTTACAATCAATTGATTAGTGGTGATTTTCATATTTCTGAAAGC
>JAZKXQ010000188.1:0-2815 GCA_045611725.1 Oscillospiraceae bacterium | reverse complement strand
TGAATTGAAATTTAAAAAATCGGATAAAATAAATATTTCTAAAGAATAATACTATTTAAAAAAGGCACAGATATATTTTTTCTGTGTCTTTTGAATATTAAAACAAAATATAAAAAAATATATTTTTTATTTTGTTGACTTTGCATATGGTTAAATGTTATAATAGTATAATAATATTATTAAAAAATTTTATTAAAGGAGTCAAAAAAATGAAAGTAAAATTTCATATGCCCGATTTTGTAAAACATTACAGACTTAATATGCTTATGGTTCAGGCTTTAAAAAATAAACCTGAATATTTCAGAGAAGGCGTCGAAATCGCCTCGGTATACGGAGAATTTCCAACTTCATTATGGAACGGAGGTCGTTCAATAGGTGGAGAATGTGACACGGACTATATAAAAGAAGTTATAAAGAGATTTAATAACAGAAATACTCCTATCAGATTTACATATACAAACCCTCTCCTTACAGAAGAACATCTTTCAGATGAACATTGTAATATGTGCCTTGAACTGGCTAACAACGGAATGAACGAGGTCATTGTAGTATCCCCGATACTTGAGGATTATATAAGAAAAAATTATCCTAAATATAAAATAACAAGCTCAACCTGTAAGCAGATTGAAGATATGAATATGCTTAATGAAGAACTTGAAAAGGATTATAATCTTGTGGTGCTTGATTATAACTGGAATAATAAATTTGATGAACTTGAAAAGATTAAACATAAGGATAAATGCGAACTTCTTGTAAATGCCTGTTGTACTCCTAAATGTAAGAGAAGAAAAGCTCATTATGAACATATAGGCAGAAGTCATATAGAATATGACAAATACAAAAAGACAAACGGAAAAGAGGGCAGTATACAGCCATCTTTTGAATGTGACCAGATGTATCTTAACATATACGAAATAAATAAATATTCTACACATATTTCCCCGGAGGATATTTATGAAAAATATGTTCCTATGGGCTTTAATAACTTTAAAATTGAAGGTCGTTCAACAAATTCAATAAAGATACTTGAAACATATATCTACTATATGGTAAAGCCTGAATACAAGGATATTGCAAGACTTGACCTCCTTTTAAGACTTACTAAAGGTATGGAGATTTAAAAAAATATTGACACTGTTTCTTTTTTGTGGTATATTATTCATATGATATTATGATTTGTTTGGATAAGGAGTAATTTATATGATATGTTCAAGATGTAACAGTGAAGTTGCAGATGGTCTTAAATTCTGTAATACTTGTGGAAATAAACTAATTGACATAAGAAACAGACAAGCTGGAGTAAATATACAGGCAGAAGCAGAGGAAACATCTCTCCTTGAAGATACTTCATTCCCATCACCAGCAGGTATTGAGGAAACTACCCTGCTTGAGAGTGCTCCTGTGTATAGTCAGCCCTCACAGACAATACAACCTCCTCCAAATAATCCTGTTGCCCCTGCGACAGATTACAGATATACACCTAAAAAGGAATCCGGTTCAAAAGATAAGATAATTGTGGCTTCCGTTGTAGCGGTTGTTGTTGTCGTTGTAGCTCTTTTACTTATACTTACATAATTTTAATCCCTGTTTTTACAGGGATTTTTTTATTATTAAAAAATTTTTTTAGTTAATTTTCATATATATGTGCAAAAAATCTTCTGAAATAGCTTTTATTATGAGGGGAGTTATTTTCAGGAGGTTTTTTTATGAAGGAGGAAGGCATTAAAATTTCACTTTCTTTTATAATCGCTTTTTTTGCTGAACTTTATAGTCAGTACAGCATAATGCTTATTCTTATGGGAGTTTCTATAGTTTTTGATGTTGTTACAGGTATTCTGAAAACTAAAAGCAAGGGAGAAAAATTAAATTCTTCATTGGGAGTAAAAGGCTTTTATAAGAAATTTTCATTCATTATTGCTTATTTTTTCGGAGTTTTCCTTGATTTATTCATTCCTTATGCAATGAATACGGCAGGTATTGACCTTTCAGTTAATTGCTGTTTTGGGCTTATTGTGGGAGCATATATAACTCTTAATGAGAGTATTTCAATATGCGAAAATCTTTATCAGTGCAATCCCGACATATTTCCCGAAACAATTATGAATATCCTGAAGGAGATAAAAAATAAAATAGACAGTAAACGATAATTATAGGAGGATTTTTTTATGAATATAAAGGGTATTGATATTTCAAAATGGCAGGGAGTAATTTCTGCTGATACTTTCAGAAAATTCAAAGCACAGGGAGTTGAATTTGTAATTATAAGGGGTTATGCCAATAAAAAAGATGAATGTTTTGAGGGAAATTATAAAAATGCTAAAGAAGCAGGGCTTCCTGTAGGTTCATACTGCTATATATACGGAAAAAGCGTTGAGGCAGTAAAAAAGGAGGCTGAAAAGTTCCTTAAGGCAGTAGAGGGAAAAACTTTTGAGTATCCTCTGTATCTTGATATTGAGGATAAAACTCTTGAAAATCTTGGCAGACAACAGCTAACTGATATGTGTATAGCTTTCTGTGAAATTCTTGAAAATTCGGGTTATTATACGGGGATTTATGCAAATCCATCGTGGTTTGACAGATTGCTTGACAAATCAAGGCTTGTAAAATATGACAAATGGCTTGCACACTGGACTGATAAGCCAAAGTATGACAGCAGTTTCGGTGGTTTATGGCAGTACGGAACAGAAGTCTTTACAGGATTTGCAGGAGAAATTGATGTCAATATTTCATATCGTGACTATCCAACGATTATAAAAAATGCAGGTCTTAACGGATTTGAAAAAATTTCAGATAAACCAAGTATTGACCTTAAATA
>JAZKXQ010000187.1:0-4537 GCA_045611725.1 Oscillospiraceae bacterium | reverse complement strand
ATGGGTGCTAATATCGGTACTACAATTACAGGTCAGATTTTGCGTATAGGTGACCTTGAGGGCAATGAAAGTTTAGGAAATATTATGGCACTTTTCAAAACAAGTACTCTTGCTCCCGCACTTGCAATAATCGGACTTATCCTTTTTATGGTTAGCAAAAAAGATAATGTAAAAACAGTTGGTGAAATATTCATTGGTCTTTCACTTATCTTTACTGGTATGATTGGTATTACTGATGCTGTTGAGCCACTTTCAGAGCTTCAGGCTTTCAAAGATGTCTTTGCTTCTCTCTCAAATCCTATACTTGGTATTCTCGCAGGTACAATTGTTACAATAATGGTTCAGAGTTCTTCTGCCTCAGTTGGTATGCTTCAGGCTGTAGCAAGTACAGGCGTAATTACTTTCTCTGCTGCATTCCCTATCATTATGGGTCAGAATATCGGTACAACATCAACTTCCATAATCTCAAGCATAGGTGCTAATAAAAATGCTAAACGTGCAGCTATGATGCATCTTTACTTTAATATAATTGGTACTGTTCTCTTCCTTACAGTATGCTATACAATCCAATACGCAATCGGTTTCCCATTCTGGAATGATACAATGAATATGGGCGATATTGCAAACTTCCATACATTGTTCAATGTAGTTGTTACTATCTTCTTCCTTCCATTCCATAAAATTCTCATCAAACTTGCAGAATTGACAGTTAAAAATGCTCCGGAAGATGAAAACGAAGAATCAGAAGAAATCGTTCTTGATGAAAGATTACTTAAATCTCCTTCAGTTGCTATCCAACAGGCTCAGAATGCAATTGTAAATATGGGTAAACTTGCAAAGCAGAATTTCTGTTTATCCAAAAAGCTTTTCTATGAATTTGATGCAAAAGAAGTTGAAAAAATCAAGGAACAGGAAAACAGAATTGATATGATTGAAGACAGACTCAATTCTTATCTTGTAGAAATTACAAAATGTCAGATAAATGAAGCTGAAAATAATACTGTTTCTTCTCTCCTGCATCTTGTATCAGAATTTGAAAGAATTGGAGATTATTCAGTAAATCTTATGGAAGGTGCTGAAGCTCTCAATTCAAAACAGATAAAGTTTTCTGATGAAGCTTTAAAGGAATTTGATACAATAACAAATGCAATTGATGAAATTATTGATATGGCTCTCAATTCTGTAGCATATAAAAATATTGAAACTGCGAAGAATATAGAACCTCTTGAAGAAACGATTGACATTATTGATGAAACTTTAAGAGCTCGTCATATTGAACGTTTCAAAAAGGGATTATGTGCTATTGACGGTGGTGTTATCTTCCTTGACGCTCTTACAGACCTTGAACGTATTTCAGACCACTGTTCAAATATAGCTGTTCACGTTATAAATAAAGGTGTTCCTACAAGCGAAAACATCAAACGACACGAATATATTCAGACAATTCATAAAGGCGAAACAGCTGAATACCGTGAAGCTATTGAAGCATTCAGTAAAAAGTACAGTGTATAAAAATTTAACCTCACTCTTATTAATTTAAGAGTGAGGTTTGTTGTATTTACTCATTTAGCCGACTACTGAATTTCTGATTTAAGCTTTTTAATAAATGCTCCTACTTTATCAGTTGCCGAACTTTTATTTTCTTCCATAATCTTTACTACTGCACTTTCAGTAATTACTCCGTCAGACTGGTCAGCAACCTTCTTTGCGTGTTCAAATGAGTAACATTCTGTACAGTAAGGGCAGTTAGCATTTTCCTTTACAATTCTGAAAAATTCTTCATCATCTTCGTGTGAGGATATACAATATAAAAATCCTGAAGTCTTTGACGCAATTTTCTTTATTCTATCACCTGACGCTGATGTTACAATATTGATATTATATACTCCATATTTGTCAGCATACTCCTGAACTTCTTCCCTTTCCTCATATGGCATATCAAGAATTATAACTCCGTCAACACCATTCTTCTGACAAAGTGTAAAGAATTTTTCTGTACCATATACAAATATTGTATTAATGTACATTACAAGAACTATAGGTTCTTCTGTATTCTTACGAATATCTGATATTGTATCAAATATCATATCAAGAGTAGTTCCGTTTTTCAATGAACGGAGTGAAGCCTCCTGAATAGTGCCACATTCAGCTATAGGGTCAGAAAACGGTACTCCTATGCCTACTATATCAGCACCATTTTTAAACATTTCAAGTGTATTCTTTTCTGTTGCTTCCATACCACAATCACCTGCAGTTATAAATGCAACCATAGCCTTTTCATTCTTCTCTTTGAGAATTTCAAAACATTTATCTATACGATTCATAACAATACTATCCTTTCCAGAAAAATCAGCTGTTTTCTATCTCGTGACCACGATAACGTGCTATTGAATATACGTCCTTATCGCCTCTGCCCGAAAGATTTATTACCATTATTTCATCTTTTTTCATCTTTGGAGCAATTTTTAATGCCAATGCTACTGCGTGAGATGATTCGATTGCAGGAATAATTCCCTCTGTTTTTGAAAGATATTCAAATGCTGATACGGCTTCTTCATCAGTAATAGGAAAATATTCTGCTCTGCCACAATCATTAAGGTATGCGTGTTCAGGACCTATTCCAGGGTAGTCAAGACCTGCCGAGATTGAATAAACAGGTGCTATCTGACCATATTCATTCTGTAAAAATACTGATTTCATTCCGTGGAAAATTCCTGTACTGCCCTTAGCTATTGTAGCCGCGTGTTCTTCTGTATCAGTGCCAAGACCTGCGGCTTCTGCTCCTACAAGTCTTACAGATGGATTATCTATAAAGTCATAAAAAGCTCCTATAGCATTTGAGCCACCACCTACACACGCAACAACGCAATCAGGAAGCTTTCCTTCCTTTTCCATAAGCTGAGCTTTTATTTCTTCTCCTATAATCTTCTGGAAATCTCTTACCATTTCAGGATATGGGTGAGGGCCTACAACAGAGCCTATACAATAGAATGTTGTTTCAATATTTACTGCCCAGTCACGCATAGCCTCGTTTACAGCGTCTTTAAGAGTTGCTGTTCCACTTTTTACAGGAACTACATCTGCACCAAGAAGTTTCATTCTGTATACATTCAAAGATTGTCTTTTTGTATCTTCTTCGCCCATATATACGCAACATTCAAGCCCAAATAATGCACATATAGTAGCTGTAGCAACTCCGTGCTGTCCTGCACCTGTTTCAGCTATTATTCTCTTTTTGCCCATTCTTTTGGCAAGTAAAATCTGACCAAGAACGTTATTTATCTTATGAGCCCCTGTATGATTTAAATCTTCACGCTTTATATAAATTTTTGCTCCACCTAAATTCTCAGTCATCTTTTCAGCATAATAAAGCAATGTTGGACGGTTAGCATATTCAGTATAAAGCTTTGCAAGGTCTTTTTTAAATTCCTCATCATCTTTATATTTGTTATATGCTTCTTCAAGTTCAGTAACTGCATTCATAACTATTTCGGGAACATACTGTCCACCAAAATTACCAAATCTTCCGATTTTACTCATTAATATCAATCCTTTCAAAAATAAAAAAAGCCGTTCCCCGAAACTAAAATAGTTTCAAGGGACGACAGTTTAAACTATCGTGGTGCCACCCTTATTCATTCTGCAATATGCAAAATCTCTTTCAGGTATCAAAAAAAGCATATCTGATTTATCAGAAATGCTGCAATTATACAATAAAAACAAGTACGCAGCATTCAGCATCAATACCCTTTCCTTTTACGCAGGAATTACGGCTCAGGCTAATTATTATAAAAAATATGTTCACCCTGCTCCTCACAAACCCATTCACATTTATCGTTTGTGCGATATTTCCACCAACAATCGCTCTCTGTGACTCCGTTATAAATGCTACTTACTTTTGCTCATAGGATTTAAGTTATATTAAATTATATTTATATTATAGCAATATAGAATAAATTTGTCAATATAAAATCTATAAAAATTTTTATAAAAATTTATCCATATAACTATTGACAAAATCCGTATAAAGTAGTATAATAATTTAGTAATCTGTGTGCCGCTGTGGTGGAATAGGCAGACACAAGGGACTTAAAATCCCTCGGTAGCAATACCGTACCGGTTCAAGTCCGGTCAGCGGCACCAAACAGTAATAATCCGAACACCATTCAAATCAACGGAGTGTTCGGATTATTCTTTTATCTTTGATATTGTTTTCTAAAGGAAAAGCCTATCCTTTCCCAAACGGAATGGATAGGCTGATTCTTTGCAAGCATTTTAATACCACCCTGTTGCAAATTCCAGCAGGCTATCAACGCTTATTTTCAACTCTTCTAATTCATTCTTTAATAACGTGAGTTCGACAGAAAAAAAGAAAAGAATATAGAAAAATCCACCTTAATTTGCTATAATGGTAATGGTCAAAAAACAATAAAGCAATTAGAAAGGTGGATTTTTATGGAACAGCAAATAGCTGTATTTTGTGAAACAGATGATTTTTGTAAAGCATATGAGGAATATTGTCGTCACTCATTGCTTA
>JAZKXQ010000186.1:0-5857 GCA_045611725.1 Oscillospiraceae bacterium | reverse complement strand
TATAATATTCATCTGTTTTTCAATATTAAAGGTTTCTATGCAGAATAATCTCTGCATACCTTCAAATCCTGAAACATCGGGAAGATTTTTTTCTTCTGACAAATCATTTTTCTTAAATCCCATAATTATACCCTTCTATTTTTCCACAATACCACCTGAATATTCAAATCTTATAAAATTTTCTCCTCTGAAAGTAAGAATACCTTTTACATCATCGGGAATCTGGCTGTAAATTTTTTTCGGAACGGCAAACTCCATTTTCTGACCTTTTATTTTATAAATAAGGCGATACCTTGCAGTAATTGTTATTGTATCATCATCATTTATTTTTCTTCTTTCCTCGCAGAGTCTTTCAATAAGAAATGCCTTTTCAGTCCTTACAGGAGGAGATTTTTTCTTTGAATCCGATTTTTTCTTCCCATCATTTTTCCAGAGTTTAAAAATCATTCCCAGAAGAATAAATACAACACTTAATCCTATGGCAGTTATAACAAGTATCCATATTGTATCAGGCATAAAAATTTACTCCCTTTCAGAAAAAATCTGATTAATTTTAAAGTCCTTGTGGATTTTTCATTGTAAAGTTCCAGCTGTCTGCACACATTTCATCAATTGTTGAAGATGCCTTCCAGCCGAAAATTCTCTCTGCCTTTGAAGCGTCTGCAAAAGATGTTGCAATATCTCCTGCACGTCTTGGACAGATTTTATATGGAATTGCTTTTCCCGAAGCTTTTCTGTAAGCAACTACAACTTCAAGAACGCTTGAGCCGTTTCCTGTTCCGAGGTTTACAGGTTCAAAGCCCTTATTTTTAAGGGAATACTCAACTGCACATACGTGACCTTTTGCGAGGTCTGTAACGTGGATATAATCCCTTACGCCAGTACCGTCAAGAGTTTCATAATCATCACCGAAAACGCTTAACTGTTCAAGTCTGCCGACTGCAACCTGTGCTATATAAGGAACGAGATTATTCGGTATTCCGTTGGGGTCTTCACCTATAAGACCACTTTTATGAGCACCAATAGGATTGAAATATCTCAAAGCAGAAACGCTCCATTCACTGTCTGAAATGCAGAGGTCGTGAAGTATCTGCTCAATCATAACCTTTGTATAGCCATATGGATTTGTAGCTGATGTAGGCATATCCTCTGTATATGGTGCTTTGTTGTCTACTCCGTAAACAGTTGCTGATGATGAAAATACTATTGTTTTACAATTATATTTTCTCATTACATCAAGCAAAACGAGAGTTCCTGAAATATTATTATGATAATATTCAAGAGGTTTCTGAACTGATTCTCCGACAGCTTTAAGTCCTGCAAAATGAATTACAGCATTTATTTCATTTTCTTCAAATATTCTGCAAGTTCCCTCAAAGTCAAGAATATCTGTCTGATAGAATTTAACATCTTTTCCTGTAATCTGTTTTATTCTCTCAAGAGCTTCTTTTTTAGAGTTTGAAAGATTATCCATAATTACAACTTCATAACCATTTTCGAGCAGTTCAACACAGGTATGACTTCCAATAAAACCTGTTCCGCCTGTAACAAGTATCTTTGCCAAAAAAATACATCTCCTTAAAATAGTCTATAAAACAATTATACTGTAAATATTGCAAAAAGTCAATTAATTCAGCATAGAATAAAGCTGACTTTTTTTAAATCCTGTTTCCTTTGCAACTGCTTTACAGGCATCAACAGGCTTTTCGCCATTTTCTATAAGCTTTTTGACCTGAATTAAAGCGTCATCAATTGTTATTTCATCATCTTCCGAGGGCTTGAAACCTTCTATAACGAGTACGTATTCGCCTTTAGGGGATTTTTCGCTGTAATACTCAATAGCCTCTGAAATTGTCATTCTAAGGACTTCTTCATATACTTTTGTTAATTCCCTGCAAAGAGAAATTTTTCTGTCGCCGAAATATTCAAGCATATCTTTAAGAGTTGTCATAAGCTTATGAGGAGCTTCATAGAAAATCATTGTTTCAGTCTTTGACTTTGCGTGTTCAAGATGTTCAATACGCTGTTTTTTAGTAACTGATAAAAATCCTTCAAAAGAAAATCTTGAAGTATCCAGTCCCGACACTGCAAGAGCAGATATTACAGCACTTGGCCCAGGGATAACATTTACAGGAATATTTCTTTCATAACAAAGCCTTATAAGAGGTTCTCCAGGGTCTGATATACAAGGCATACCTGCATCTGTAACTATTGCACAATTCTGACCTGACGAAATTCTCTCAACAATGCCCTCTGTACAAGTTCCTGTGCTATGTTCGTGGTATGAAACAAGCGTTTTCTTTATTTCATATTTATTAAGAAGCTTTAAAGTTACTCTTGTATCCTCCGCAGCGATAAAGTCAACTTCTTCAAGTATACGCAATGCACGGAGAGTTATATCCTCCATATTTCCTATCGGAGTGCCGACAACATATAATGTACCTGACATAAATTAAAATTCCTTTCTAAAGCCTGTATATTCTTTTCATTTCATCAGTATATTCTTTTCCGTTATGAGTATACAAAGGAGGCATTATTTTAAGAAATGGCTTTGAGCCTTTTTTACCCTCTATAAGAAAAAGCCACGGTGCTTCGCTTGGATTTTTACTTACAAATTTTATTCTTTTTGGTTCAATGCCATTATTTTTCATAGCTGTTATAACGTCCGCAAGACGTTCAGGACGATTGCATATACAAAGTCTTCCACCGAATTTAAGCAGTTTTGAGGCTGATTTGCATACATCATCAATATTGCACATAATTTCGTGACGGGCAATTCTCTGGGAGGGTATAAGGCTTTCCATACCTGCATTTGTTGCCTTATACGGAGGATTACAGGTTACAAGACTGCATTTCCCCAAAGGAGCATTATCCCATAATTCTTTAAGGTCTGCACATACAGGCTTTATAAAGTCAATGCCCTCACTTTTTTCAAGTCCTGAATTAAGCTGTTCTATTGCATTTTCCTGTATATCCACAGCGTATATTTCAGATGGTGGAAGTTCTCCTCTTGCCATTATAAGAGGTATTATTCCACAGCCTGTACCCAAATCGCAGACAATATCCTTTTTTTTATATTCTGAAAAGTCTGTAAGCAAGAATGCATCAGTTCCGAAACGATGATTTTCACTTGCACAGACATATATTTTATCTGAAAGTTTTTCAAATTTATATTCTGACATTTATTCCTCCATTAATCACATTCACTTCGTGAATAATTGGGGCTTTGCCACAAACCCCATTCGCTTTTTGAAAAAAGCGAAACCAAAAACTTTAAATTTTATTATCTTGTTTTATTCAGTAAACTTAAAACAAACTGTTCCGCCGTCAAGTTTATTAACAAATTCAATAAAATTTGAATAGGCGAATTGGCTGTCGGCACTGCCGACTTTTGAAAAAAGCGAAACCAAAAACTTTAGTTTTATTATCTTGTTTTTATCAATAAATCAATTTTATTTAATACTGTTTACTTAAAACACGCTTTCGAGCCGGTAAACTTAAAATTCTACTTAATTTAATTTACTTTAAACAAACTGTTCCGCCGTCAATTTTATTAACAAATTCAATTAAACTCAGAATAGGCGAATTGGCTGTCGGTACTACCGACCGACCAAAAAAATATGCAGAGCAACGGGCTCTGCAAAAAAATAATAGATAAATAAATATGTGTAGAACAAAAGAAAGGAGACAACAAAACGAGTGTTATTTTAATAACTAATATTAACTTAACACTGTAGTAATTATATACTAAAATTCCTGTTTAGTCAACATTATTTAAAGATTTTTTTCAAAAAACACACTTTTTTGGCACATATGCTAACAAATGATTGTGCAAATTGGTCAATTTAATCAATAAACTGATTATTTATATGTACGTTTTTTTGGCAATAAAAGACGGAAACTTAAAAATAAAAAGCTTCCGTCATAATTTTTTTAATTTCAATTAAAACTTACCGATTAAAGCTTATCGTCACTGAAACCACTTTCAACAAGTTCAACGAGTGCTTCAACAGCAGCCTGTTCATCATTGCCATCAGCAATAATCTTAATTGGTGTACCACCTACGATACCAAGTGAAAGGATACCGAGAAGGCTCTTTGCATTAACTCTGCGTTCTTCCTTTTCAATCCAGATTGAAGCTCTAAATTCATTAGCCTTCTGAATAAAAAAAGTCGCAGGTCTTGCGTGAAGACCAACCTCATTCTGAACCATTACATCTTTAACGAACATATTTAACTCTCCTTACGTTAATATTCATTCATAACTGAATGTACTATATTCCATTTATCAGAATATATTTCTTATTTAGTTTCCATTTCCTATTATACAAGTAATTTTATCGATAGTCAACTTGTAAATTGTAATAAACATCATTTTCAGCTTAAATTTCTACACTTTGATTATGAGGACAACTTTAAACTGTACCTTTTTTGTATATTCCAACGAAATTTTATGAAAATTTCACAAATTTCAACACACATTTATATGCATATGTTACTAATGATTTCCTTTTTTATAACAACATCATACAAAAAATGATAAAATTCAGTATAAAAAATATATACAATAACTATTTATGCATTTTATATTTTTCATACATATCAGGTCTTTTTGTGCGTGTTACCTCAAGACTCTGTTCAAATCTCCACTGGGCAATATTTTTATGATGCCCCGAAAGAAGCACTTGTGGAACGCTCTCGCCCTCCCATATTTCAGGGCGTGTGTATTGAGGATATTCAAGAAGACCATTGAAATGACTTTCATCTTCAAAACATTCATCGCTTGAAAGCACTCCACTGCACATTCTCGCTATTGAATCCGATAAAACAAGTGCAGGAAGCTCTCCGCCTGTAAGTACATAATCTCCTATGGAAATTTCTTCATCAACTATCTTGTCAATTATTCTCTGGTCTACACCTTCATAATGCCCACATATTATAAAAATATTCTCATATGAGCAAAGCTCTATAGATTTTTTCTGAGTAAGAACTGTACCTTTAGGCGACATATAGATTGTATGGGGAACAGTACCGAGTTCCTCACAAACTGCCTTATAGCAGTTATAAAGAGGTTCGCACTGCATAACCATTCCCATACCGCCTCCATATGGCGTATCATCAACACGGCGATGTTTATCCTCTGTATAATCTCTTATATTACGGCATTTAAATTCTATAAGACCTTTTTTTCTTGCTCTGCCTACAATACTTTCAGATAGCACTGTTTCGCACATTTCGGGAAAAAGAGTTGCTATTTCAATTCTCATCGGATAATCTCCTCATCTTCAAAAAGACCATCAAGAGGACGTATTTTCATAATTCCCCCGTCAATATCAGTGCTTATTATAACATCCGGAATTGCAGGTACAAGATATTCCCTGTCATTTCCTTTTATCTGATAAACATCATTTGCACCTGTCTGCAAAACGTCTGTAAGCTCTCCATAAAGCTTATCTGAATCTGCATCATATACTTTAAGCCCTATTAAATCCTGTACAAAATATGAATCCTCATCAAGCTCAACATCTTCACGCCACATATAGAGTATCTTGTTACGCATTTTTTCAGCGTCCTCAACAGTATCAATGCCCTCAAATTTAATCAGTGCCATATTTTTCTGAACTCTTGCACGTTCAATTATAAGCTCCTGTTTGCCATTATCAAGAAACAGCCTTTCAAATTCGCAAAGAAAATCTGCACTGTCACACCAAGGCATTACTTTTACTTCACCCTTGAGAGCGTGAACATTAACAATTTTTCCAGCTTCAAGAAATTCTTTTTTCATATATATTACAACACTCCTTTCGAGCGTTTAAACGCTATTTTAATTCACTTCGTGAATCGTCAGGGCTTCGCCC
>JAZKXQ010000185.1:0-7149 GCA_045611725.1 Oscillospiraceae bacterium | reverse complement strand
AAGCGAAACCAAAAACTTTTTTACTTAATATTATCCACTTAAACACACTTTCGAGCCAGTAAACCATAGAATTTACTTAACTTTGCGGCGAATTAAAAGCTTGAGAGGGGTTGCAGGGGAGGTACTCCTCTGCTTAATAAGTCATTTTATTTTTTAGGCTCTTAATTCTGCTCCAAGAGTTTTTAATGCTTTGAGAACACGCTTCATAGCACCGTCAGCCTGTTCATCTGTAAGAGTACCCTCGTGTGAACGCATAGTAATTGAATATGATACACTCTTTTTACCTTCTTCAATCTGCTTGCCCTTATAAACGTCAAAAAGAGTAACCTTTTCAAGAGTATTTCCTACAGCCTTTTTAATTGCCTTTTCAATGTCGCCTACAGGAAGTTCATCATCACATATAAGGCTCAAATCTCTTGATGTTGCAGGATATTTTGGAAGTGGCTTGTATGACTTTTCAGTTTCTGCAATTTCCATCATTTCAGGTATATTGAATTTTCCTGCATATGTCTTTGTATCAATTTCATAATTTTCAAGTACATCAGGGTGAATTTCTCCGATAATACCTATAGCCTTGCCGTCTTTCATAACAACAGCACTTCTTCCCGGGTGGAATGCTGAAACTTCATCAAACGGACAATTTTCTCCGCATCTTACATATTCAGCATCTTTTATGCCAATAGTTTCAAGCAATGCCTCAACAGTTCCCTTGAGGTCATAGAAATCAACTCCTGCACCATACATTCCTATTGTAAGTCTTGATGGTTCATTTGGAAGTTTATCTGCATCTTCTGACGGAATATATTCATTTCCTATTTCAAAAAGTCTTGCACTTTCATTTCTGTTATTGTAATTCTTTGAGAGAATTTCAAGCATTGATGGAAGTGTTGTAGTTCTCATAACGCTTGTATCTTCTCCAAGAGGATTTGTAATTGTAACTGTTTTTCTGAGTTTGCTGTCTGACGGAAGATTAATCTTGTCAAAATATTTTGGAGAAATGAATGAATAAGTCATAATCTGATAACAGCCGAGTGCTGTCATACAGCTTTCAATATTTCTTGAGAATTTCTGTGCAGGTGTAAACTGTGCCTCTGCAACTCCCTTGAAAATTGTTGACGGAATTTCATTATAACCATAAATTCTTGCAACTTCCTCAGCAATATCAGCCTGACATTCAATATCTATTCTAAATCTTGGAGCATATACTCTGCCGTTTTCAATTTTGAAATCAAGCTTTTCAAGATATTTAATCATATCTTCTTCAGGAATATCTGTTCCAAGGAAATTGTTTATCCATTCAGCACTGAATTCAACTGATGCAGGTGTTTTATCTGCATTGTCATTATCAATAACAGTCTTTACAACTGTACCTGCTCCGAGTTCCTCAACAAGTTCAAATGCACGTTTAAGAGCATTCATTGTATTCTGTACGTCAACGCCTTTTTCAAATCTTGATGAAGCATCTGTACGCATACCGAGTTTCTTTGCTGTCTTTCTTACTGAAACAGGATTAAATACAGCCGATTCAAATACAACAGTAGTTGTATCTTCCATAATTCCACTGTATTCGCCACCCATAACACCTGCAACTGCAACAGGCTTTTCAGCATCTGCAATAACAAGCATTTCAGGTGAAAGAGTTCTTTCAGTTCCGTCAAGAGTTACTATTGTTTCATTTTCCTTTGCATTTCTTACAACAATTTTTGAACCGTTTACATATCTTAAATCAAATGCGTGCATAGGCTGACCATATTCAAGCATTACATAATTTGTTATATCAACAAAATTATTTATAGGACGTACTCCACTTGCTCTGAGTCTTTCTCTAAGCCATCTTGGTGATGGTTCAATCTTTACATCTTTAACAATACCTGCACAGTAACGAGTACAGAGTTCCTTATTTTCAACATCAACTGAAACATAGCTGTTAACATCTTCATCAACGCCCTTGAATGATGGTTCTTTAACGCTGAAAGGAAGATTGAATGTAGCTCCTGCCTCTCTTGCAAGTCCTATTACTGAAAGACAGTCGGGACGGTTTGATGTAATTTCAAATTCAACGGAAGTATCGTCAATACCTACTGCTGAATGAATATCCTGACCCACTTCACATTCTTCCTGTATGATGAATATGCCATCAGCTATAGCATATGGAAAATCATTTACAGTGAGATTAAGTTCTCCGAGTGAGCAAAGCATACCATTACTTTCAACGCCTCTTAACTTGCCTTTTTTAATTTTTATTCCATTCGGAAGTGTTGAACCGTCAAGAGCAACAGGTACTATATCACCTGCATTTACATTTGAAGCACCTGTAACAATCTGTATCGGAGCATCTTTTCCTACTTCTACCTGACACACAACAAGATGGTCAGAATTTTCGTGTGGTATGACTGAAAGAATTTTTCCGACTACAACATTTGATATTTCAGAGCCTTCTGTTTCAAAGCCCTCAACCTTTGAACCACTCATTGTCATTCCATAGCAGAAATCTTTTACAGGCATATCTGTTTTTACAAAATCAGAAAGCCATTTCATAGATAAATTCATTTATATAAAACCTCCTAAGCCTGACTGTTAAATTTTTTTGAATTAAAAAATTCTTTTATATCCTTATCAGCAAAGAGCATTACAATGCTTGATATTCTGTATACAGCATTTAAAAGATAGAACAATTTCCAGCCGATACCAACCGAAAAACTTATAATTGATAACAAGGCAGTAATTGTATGAAGACAGCATATTACTATAAACAAATATTTGACCCATTTTGTACCTTTGAAAAGAAATAAAGATATAACTGCCATAAGTATAATAGCAATAAGATTACCTTTTCCTATAATTGTTATAAGTACATTGAGCACAGCAATTATAAAAACCTTTGCTTTTCCTGTATTTATATTCCCCATTATTTTAAATCCTCAATTAAAACTGTTCAAGGAAACGCATATCATTTTCAAAGAGAAGTCGCATATCGCTTATATTATATCTTCTCATAACAACTCTTTCAAGACCAAGACCGAATGCAAAGCCAGAATATACAGAGCTGTCAATACCACAGTTTTCAAGTACTTTAGGGTGTACCATACCTGCACCGAGAAGTTCAATATATCCCTCGCCCTTACATACTCTGCAACCTTCACCGTGGCAGTTAAAGCACATTACATCAACTTCTGCACTTGGTTCAGTGAATGGGAAATGATGTGGACGGAGTCTTATTTTGCAGTCATCTCCGTAAAGACGCTTCATAAGGAGTTCAAGAGTTCCTTTAAGGTCAGCCATTGTTATGCCCTTATCTACTACAAGACCTTCAATCTGATGGAAAAGAGGTGAATGAGTAGCATCAACAGCGTCTGAACGATAAACACGACCAGGAGAAATAATTCTTATCGGAGGCTTCTGATTTTCCATAACGTGAACCTGTACAGATGAAGTCTGTGTACGGAGAAGAATATTGTCTGTTATATAGAATGTATCCTGAGTATCTCTTGCAGGGTGGTCTGGTGGAAGATTAAGAGCCTCAAAATTATAGTAATCATATTCAACTTCAGGGCCGTCTGCAATGCTGAAACCCATACCCAAGAATATTTCCTCAATTTCATTAAGAACTGTATTCAGTGGGTGAAGCTTACCTGTAAGAATTTTCTTTCCAGGAAGAGTAATGTCTATTGATTCTGCCTTAATTCTCGCAGTTTTTTCCTTTTCCTTAACTGCTGAAATACTTTCATTGAGAGCCTGTTCAATATCCTGACGAACTTTATTTGCAAGTTGTCCGATTACTGGACGTTCTTCTGCTGAAAGCTTACCCATCTGTTTAAGAATAGCAGTAAGTTCTCCTTTTTTTCCAAGATATTTAATTCTCAAATCATCAAGAGCCTTGATAGTTTCGCACGATTTCAGTTCTTCCATAGCAAGAGCTTCAATCTGTTCAAGCTGATTTTTCATTGTTTAATATCACCTCATAAAAATATTTTTAATAAAAAAAGTCCTGTCCATAAAAGGACAAGACGATAAATCCTGCTTATAACCACCTTTTAAAACAAGAAAGCTATCACTTTCGCATCTTTAACGCAGATTATACGTTCATACTTACAAATCTTAAAAAATCTTCGGTATGACCACTCGTGAGTGAACTTCAGAAAATTCGCACAAGTACGCATATACTTTCAGCCTTTGGTATATGTTCTCTGTAGTACAGCGAAAAAACCTACTCTCTCAGTCATAATGTTATCAGTATAATTATAGCAATAAAAAAAAGCTTTGTCAAGTTATGAATTATAAAAATTTTATTTTTTTAAAAGATACAAGCAATAGGCTGAAACAGTAAAACTATCTGTTATACCACCATTTTTTATCGATTCTTCCATTTCATTCTGCCCTATAAGAATAATATTATCAATACCTTCATGTGCTTCAGAACACTCAAAAGAATTAATCTCGCACATAAAATATGACACCTTATTTGATGTAAGTCCACTATCAGTTGACAATTCTCCAAGATACTCTATTTTTCTTATGTCGCCTTTAATTTCAGATTTTATTTCATTTACAGCGTTTTCTTCAGCTGAAAATTCATTTTCACCAAATCCTCTTACAAAGCACATCTGATAATCTCTTATAGCATGTCTGTATTGTTTTAATAAAACAAATTTGTCCATATACTTAGTAAGAACTACAACTGCTTTTCCACTTGAAGATGGTATGATTCTTTCATATGCATAATAACGCCCATTCAAATCTTTAATCAAATCAACTATAAGCATATTATAAGAACTATGATATAATACTCCTATATGTTTTGATGTTTCTTGTTCAAATTTTTTAATTGCATTTATATCTGTTTCAATATTTATAAGAGAGGATTCTGAAAACAATTCTGGTCTTAAATCCATCAATTTAAAATATTCATTCCATCTTTCACACATTATTTTCTCCTTTATTTATATATGCGATATTTCTTTCACTTTTTCGCAAATTCACTATATCACAAATACTTTGTTTAATGTTTTTAAAGCTTTCAAGCAAATCTGGAATATTGGTTTTGTCAGAAATTATAGAACCAATAATACCAAATATTGTGATAGAGAAAATTATATCAAACAACAATCCATCAAGAATATGAGTATCAGCAACAAAATTTTCAATTGCTCCCATAATCAACTCTATAACAAAGAAAAGGAAAATATACAAAAAAGTTACACCAAACTCTTTAATAATGCTGAAAACTATTTCTTTATTCCATAATTTTATTTCATTATCATAATCCTTTTCATATAAATCAGGTTCATTTGTTGGCTGATTTTCATTATCTGATATATTATGAGTTTCAAAGTTTTCAATTTCTTTTTTTCTGACATTTTTAATAACATTAACAGCAGTATTCCAAGGCAAATCAGATTTAACATGCTGAATTTCTGAATTTTCATCTTTAGTAGGGAAAACATGAATCGAATCATTGCAATAGTCCAAGAGACGATTACAAAAAGCTAATAAAAATCCATTTTCATTTTTATCATCATAATGTTTTGAAATGCTATAAATGCTGTCTTCTATTGTATAGTTATAACATAAATCTATTATGGCATTGGCAATACATACATCTTTATCCTTTCCATATCCACTCAATTCTTTAAGCCAATTTGAACGATTACCTGTAGTTTTAGTTGTTTTTAACAGTTGATAAATCTTTTTCAACAATTCAACAGCATCTGAATAATTTTTCAAAAACGCACTATCATTTTCTGTATTTTTCATTACATTGTAAGATTTATTCAATATTAAATCCATATAATATTCATAAGAATGTTTATCTGTTAATTTCGGTGGATTATGAGCAATTTTTTCTCTACTTACTAAAAGTATCATTTCAATATACTTTTCTATAAAATTTATTTTATTTTCATCATATTTATCTTTATGATTTTTAAACACTTCACTCATTCTTGTTACATCGCTATATTGCAAAGCTTCTTTAATAGGTTTAATCAAAAGCTCTATATCATCATCTGATTTAACAGGGATACCTGAAAAAATAAATGTTGATTCTCCACTAATACATTTATCCAAAGAATTTTGAATATATTGTGATGGTGTTCTGCAACTTCCAAACATGGAAATTTTTATTACACCGAATTTAAACAATTCCATTATATAATCATATGTATCTTTATATTCAAGCAAATTTAAAAAAGCTCTTGAATCGGTCAGCTGATTAAAAGATAATACAACTTTATTTCCATTAAGAACAATTTCTTCAAATAATGCTTTTTGTGCTTTTTTTATTTCTGCTTCCTGATTTCTTACAGAATCCAGTTCAAACAAGTATACTAATTTATCCATCTTAACATCCTTTTAAATTTTTATATTATTTTTTCTACATAATTCAAGCCAGTCATTATACTCATCGAGCAAATCTGAATAAAGCTTTTCATCGCTTACAGTATCAATATCCTTTATCTTTATGAAGTTGGCATTGTCAATAAATCTGCCTTTAAGATTATCAAGTCTGTCAAGAAATTCAAATTCTTCATCACCTATCCCGATAAACTTCCAGAAAATATTATACTTTGATGCTTCAATAAGTATATCCTTAGTAGCCTTTTTATCTGAATTATTTCCATCTGTAATGAATACTACAAAAGTAGGAATATCTGAAGGATTTCTTAAAGCATATCTGTTATATATCTCATTTATTATCGGAGCATAGCAAGTACCTCCGAAATACTCATTCTTTGATAAAATAACATTCTGAACATAGTTTTCAAGCGTTGAATAATTTACAGTTTCAAGTTCCTTGTATACACTGTCAAACCAGTAAAATTCCATTTCCTCATTATCATCAAAATACATAGCAAGAGGGAAAATTCTTTCAAGTACGCTCTGAACAGTACCATTTTTATACATAGTTCTCATTGAACCGGAATGGTCAAGAACAAATACGACTCTCGCCTTTGTAACAGATATATTCTGCTTTTTAACTTCGCTTACAACCATATCTTTTCTTAAAGATATTTTTTTGTTAAGTTCTGGATTTTTAGTAAGATTTATTGTTTTGCTGTTTTCAGAATTTCTTTCTTTTCTTGCCTTTTCAAACATATCAAGTATTCCCATTTTGATAACCTCCCTTTTATATCACAATAATATCATATA
>JAZKXQ010000184.1:0-1866 GCA_045611725.1 Oscillospiraceae bacterium | reverse complement strand
ATTTTTGAAATACAAACTTGAAGAAATGGGAAAAAGACTTGTAAAGATAGATAAATTTTTTGCAAGTTCTCAACTTTGCAATATATGTGGTTACAAAAATACAGAAACAAAAGATTTGTCAATAAGAGAATGGGATTGTCCAAACTGTGGAACACATCATAACAGGGATATAAATGCAGCCATAAATATAAGAAATGAAGGTATGCGAATAGTTTTTGCATAATAAAATATGAAAAACCGTAGGACATACGGGGTTAGCTCGTTTATGCTTAGTACGTTGGTACTATCGAGCGAGAACCATCCTTTCGTAAGAAAGGAAGCCCCCACCTCTACAGGTGGGGGAGGATGTCACCTTGCTAATCTGTAAGAAATTAAGCTTCCTGAGGAGCTGATACTGGACAAACACCTGCACAAGCACCACATTCAATACATTTTTCAGCATCGATAATGTTCTTGCTGCCACCAGCAGAAATAGCTTCTACAGGACATTCAGATTCACAAGCACCACACATAATACATTCATCAGAAATAATGTATGCCATTTTGAATACACCTCCATAAATTTTATAAGGCTTTACCTATATATATATTTTAGCATAAATTCTGAAAAAATCAATAGAAATTAGTAAAAAAAAATTATTGAATTTATATTTACAGGATTTATGCATTCATACGACGTTTGAAATCGTCACTAAGCTGTTTGAGTGCAGCTGTATCCTGTATTCTCTTTTGTCTTGCCTCTGCCTGAATCCTGTTTGTTTCGTCAATACCATCAACAATTGTCTGCCAGGTTTTCTGGAGAGTTTCAATCTGAATAGAACTTCCCGAAGCCATCTGTGCAGTAAGTTTTGCCTGGAATACAGTATTTTGAGCGTTTTTAATCATCATTTCATTAGTTTTCTGGTCAAGAGCCTGCATAGCCTCTGCCTGAACCTTCTGACGCTTTAACATTACAGCCTGAGCAAGTGACTGCTTGAATACAGGCATTGTTACTATGAATGCTGAATTGATTTTTCTTACGAGGTTAAGATTTGAAAATTCCATAGTTTTAAGCATAGGAACAGTCTGCATTGCAACATTTTCAGCAATTTTCAAATCCATTACACGCTGTTCAAGAATATCTCTTGCCTGGGAAACGCTTGAAATTTCCATTTTTATACTTCCATCATCGGGATTTGAAAGCATCTGTTGATTAAGCTGTTCAAGATATGCTTCAATCTCCTTGACACCCTGTTCACCTGCAAGAATATATTTAAGTAATTCATTATAATAATTTATATTCGCATTGAACATAACTTCAAGCTTTGTATTTGCCTCATAGATTTCCTTTTCATAGCCTTTGAGCTGTACATAAATCTGGTCAATTTCATCGCCCATTGTATGATATTTTCCAAGAATTTTATCAAGTTCCTTTTTAGTATTTGAAAAGAATTTTTTAAGACCTTTTGGTTCTTCTGTTGAGAGTTCATCACCCTCGAATTTATCCATAACAACTGCAAGATTATTTAAAAGCTTTCCGGAATCATTTATATGGTCAACGTCCATTGAACGAAGAACCTGGTCGGAAGCTTTTGAAATTTCCTCTGCAACAGGTGCACCAAATGCAACTATTGTATTTGGATTACTTACATCAATAAGGCTTGTGAGTCTGTCAATTTCACCACTGTTTACAATTCTTTCAGCCATCTGATGCTTTATAGTAGTTATATTGAATTTCTGCTCCTCTTGTGCAGGTTGTGGAGTAACATCAATTATCTCCTGTTTTTGTTCATTCATATTATTTTTTGAAAAATTAATAGCCATAATTTACTCCTTTATAATAATTTTTTAATAGCCATAAAATTTACTTAAATTTATAACAAATTA
>JAZKXQ010000183.1:0-1140 GCA_045611725.1 Oscillospiraceae bacterium | reverse complement strand
CTTACTTGCCTTATGTTCTGCTATCATATTTGTCAATTGGTCGTGTACTGATTGCATAACTTCAAAATCGCATTTATCAGAAACAGTTTCTTCTATAAGCATATTGAATGTATCTTTCTGAACATCAGCAGGTATCGGAATTTCAGTATTGAAAACATTCTGAATAAATGCATCATTTGAAACAGATGTATTTTTTGTATAGTAAAGTGCATTGTATATATTAGCCTGTCTGTCATCAAATGCAGGGAACATAAATCCGAGTTCGGGGTTGCTTATAATCAAATCCGAAGAAATATTATGAAAAGCACTTTCATTGGCATAATAGCTGAGAGCCGATTTTCTAAGCTTTACAGGACATATACAGCATACGAGATATGAGAATATATCTGTTGAATCCTCAAGTTGTGTATCATCTTTTGAGAATACAGGTATATCATATTTATCCTGAGTTAAAAGTATTATGTAATTATCATCTGTATTTACAGAGTCAATTATTTTTTTATAGAGTTTCATTGCCAGTTCATCGTCTTTAAGTTCACAATTCCTTAAATCCATAAGGAGTTTATGCTCTTCGCCCTCCATAACCTGTGCATTTGAAAATTCAATATCAACAAGATTTTTATTAAGACTTCCTGAAAGAGTTTTCTTTATAATCATAAGCAGTTTTTCAGCTTCTTCTTTTTCAACAGTTCCGAAAAACTGATTAAATTCAGAAATAATTTCCTTTTTACTGCTTACATAACAGCCTCTTATACAAGAAATATTTGTTTTATCCATTGTAAAACGGCGTTTTAACTCTGAAATTTCCTTTTCTGTCATAAAAAATAATTCTCCTTTTCAATTTTATTTGTTACTATATTATAATGGATTTTAAAATTAAAATCAATATTATTAATTAAAATCTGAAAGATATTCAAGAATAATCTCAATATTTTCTTCTGAATATTCTATTTCCGAAGAATATAACCTTGAAATTTCTATAAGCTCCTTTGTATCTTGTTTTTCTGATACTGAAAATATATTTTTTATCATTTTACAGCTGAGAACTGCAAAAGATGCTTTTTGAGAAAATCTGTATTCTTCATCAAGGTCTGACATATGACGATATATAAAATAAACCATAAGATTTTCAAATGCTTT
>JAZKXQ010000182.1:0-1729 GCA_045611725.1 Oscillospiraceae bacterium | reverse complement strand
AAATTCTCGGCAGTTGAAATATCCTGAAACTTCTCGTTCAAGCTCCTGTCTATGATATTTCATACATCGAAAAAGGTTGACAAGTTCGCTGTTGGCATCGTTATAGACTTCAAGTTTGTGAGGATTCTTTGCAAATAAAACAGAGCCTCCACCACCAAAAACTTCGATGTATCTGTCAACTTCCTTTTCATCGGGAAATTGTTCAATAATTTTCTTTGCAAGAAGCATCTTGCCTCCAACCCACGCAATAAAACTTTTCATAAATAAAAATTCCTTTCATAATAGATTTATCGGGACAGCTTTTCTGCCCCGATTTTTAAAGCATTAAAATGATATTAAAACGCTGTTTTAATACTGTTTTTACAGCTTTTTAACATACTTTTCGTGCAGGGAAATCCAACCTGCACCACTTTTCAACTTGCCCCACTGCACTCCATTTACTGATGTTTCTTCAACAATTGTATAAATCCCGTGGTCTTTGATAGTTCCAACAATTTCATTACTGATACCTGCATTTTTTCTGATATTCAGACAGTCATCAAGAATTTTTATTGTATACGGAAATTTTGAATCGGAAATTTCAGAAGGCGAAGTATTTCCATTAAGTTCATTAAGATACTTTTGAACAGATTTTACAAAATCATTCCACAAGCCTTTATCCCTTATAGTCTGAGGGCAGTTTTTACGGTAGCTTGACCAGTTCCAGTGCTGAAAAAGATTTGCTGTGCCGTCTTTTTTATGCCTTTCATTGTCTGAAACTGCATCAATTACAGTTTTTATGCCGTTCTGATGAAGTGTAAGTGCTGCAATATATGCTCCGTTATCTCTTGCTTTTTCAAAATCTCCATCAGGATTTACACAGATTTCAACGGAAATTGTTTTCATATTTCCATCACCTCTGCCGTCACCATTTGTGAAAGCGACTTCATCAAGAGGGTGTTTGAGATACGCCTCTTTATCATCAACAAAATAATGATAGCCGATTACGTCTCCACTGTTTTCTCTTGCAAGTCGGCTGTAATATGTACTGTGTGACTTGGCAGTTGCTCCCTTTGAAAAGTTTCCTGTTTCATGAATGGTCACACCTTTGAAGCCTTTTCTTTTTTCTCCTGTTCTGTGCTTTGAAGATATGCACACATAATCTTTTATAATTTCACAAGCCATTTTACTCCTCCTTCATATTCATAACCGCTGATATTCCACCTGCGATAGCTGAAGCTATGACAGATATTACTATTGTTTTTGTTAGTTCCTGACCTTGCATTGCTGTCAACTGCGTTGCTACTGTTCCTGCAAAAGTTTGCAGGAACGTCCTCAATGCTCTTTTTTCCCAGTTTTTCATTTTGTGTCTCCTTACACTAAATCAAGAACTCTTACAGCTCCACTCATAAGCTTTTTAAATCCTGTAAATACTGAAACAGCGATACAATCAAGCTGTTTATCAATCATTTTATCAGTTTCAAGTACAAGGTCAGCTGTTGAAATCATTTCAAGTGCATATTCCGAATTGATACCTATTACTTTATCATCATCAACCTGGGAAGAAACAATCATTGAAGTACCGAATGGGAAATGAACAATACCATTATCATCAAAATGGCAATCCTGCATAGCAGACATTGAAAGAATTTTAGCTGATACAGCTGGAGAAACGATAGCAATATCCATATTGAAATCTGAAAATTTTCCATAAAGAGCTATAATATCGGTATAAGCAATAGAAGCACCA
>JAZKXQ010000181.1:0-7636 GCA_045611725.1 Oscillospiraceae bacterium | reverse complement strand
AAATTTTCAAAACTTTCTATTTCCAGTTTTTTTATAATTCTGCTGAATGACTGGATTTTTTCATTTGCATTAAATTCATTTTTATTGAGTAAGCTTACCAGCTCTGATTTTTCATCAATCGATAGATTTTCAAAACTTTCTGTTTCCAGTTTTTTTATTATTCTGCTGAATGACTGGATTTTATTAGTAAATTCATAGTTATTTATATAAGATAATTCCCTTTCATCACTATACATCATCTTAATAAGATTATTTAAATAGTCAACAAAACTATTTTTTAATATTGTATTATTTGAATAATTATTATTTTTTATATAATTTGTAAAATCTCCTGAATTAAAAATTTTATTAATTAATGTTTCATAATTAACATTTGAAATTTTCTTAAGTTTTGATTTTATATGATTATCTTCCAGAATATCACAATACATCTGTATCTTTATGTTATCAACATTAGATGACCATAATTCAAAACTTTGCAAATTTAGACTTTTTATTAATTTTATTAAATCTCCATAATCGCTCATAGAAATTTCTGAAAGGTAATTAATAAAATTTTCGTCACTATTCAATAAATTTAAAATTTTATTTCTTTCTTCCTCGTTCATATTATTAATAATATTTATAAGTTGTTTTTTGGAAGAAATAAAATTAAATCTTAAAATATTTTTCATTTCATTTTCAATTGCTTTTCTTGAATTATTATTATATAAATTCTGATAATAAATTATTTTATTTTTAAGAATCTTAATAAATTCAAAAAACTCCTCATCAGAACAATCATTCAAAACCATTGCAATATTTTCCTGAACTGACATATTATCATTTTGATTTATATACTGATTTGAAGATATATTTTGACTACATAATATATTCCATATAATTTCTGATTCTTTATCAGTACTTTCATATATCTTTCTGATAAACTGACTTCTTATTTTATTCTGCCTTGCATTATTTGAAGTTTTCATCATATCAGAAATGAACTGATAGAACTGTCTGTTATCGCTTACAAGTGATTTATATGATTTATTGTTAAGCATTAAAAAAAATGGAGAATTTATACTATTAATCTCCATATTTTTATAATTAAATTTATTGTTATAATCTGATAATAATAGATTATTTCTATTTATAGACTTACTTAGCACAGATATATTTTTATTTATGACATCACAAAGATTATTAATTGCATCAACATCAGAGGAATTTTCATTAAGTTGTTTAAGAAAACTTTCAGCTTTTAAAAAATGGCTATAATTTTTTGTCCTGAGTATATTCATATAATAATCAATTCCCATACTCATATTAAGGCTAAGTACAGGATTAATACTATTATTACTATTTTTTAAGGACGCAAAAAGTCTGCCCATTTTATCTATAAGTTTTAAAACGGACATCATAAGCTCATCGCTGTTATCAGAATTACTTAAGTAAGTTTGTTTATGAACCATTTCTGTAAATGAATCTGATTGTAAAAAACCAGATTTTATTGTAGTTATACTGCCATTATATTTATCTGAAATCTTATCTCCAAAAAAGCTATTTGTATTTTTTTTAATACCTCTGCATAAAGGTTTAAATGGTTTCAGCATATCTTACTCCTTTTCCTATTTTGATTGGATATTAATTTTTTCAGTATATGAAATTTCAAATGTTTCCATAAGCAACTCTGACCTTAATGCATCAATATTAGAAATACTACATTTTGTTATAACACAATTTTTAATAAGATATTTTCTTCTGATTTCATCATAATTTGTATTACCAATTGTTACAACTAATTCATCTATACATCTTCCCACATATAAATCTTTAATTATAAAATCGCCTGATACTGAAGAAATACCCTTTGAAAAAGTTATAGTCTGAGGATTACTTATATATTTAGGCACTAAATGAATATGACCATTTCCTTCGACTATAGTTTCATATTCAACAGCGTCCTGCATTTGTGAAATGCTTGAAAAACTTATATTCACATAAGAACCATTAATTTTAAATTCTACTTCAAAGCAATATCCGTGTATAAGCTGACTACCCTTATTAATGCTATAACTCATACTCTATCACCTTTCATTTATAATGAGAATATATTTTTAGGTTTCTGTTCACCAGAGGAAGAATTTATTTTGGAATTTATCTTTGAAATTTCATTACACCATCTTATTCTTTCAGCGTGAGGCAATGAAAAAATTTCCTCTCTGCTCCAATGCATATAATAGCCTATAAAAGCAGTTTCTTCATATATTTTTTCAGCCGAATACACTCTTATGTCTCGGCTTCCATAAAATTTATAGGCACTTCCAGTTCTTTTCCACAATGAGGACAAATACTCTTGTAATAGGGCATATCCATTGAATTAATTCTTTCATACATATCCTGAAGATATGCCAAATCGATAGTAAAAAGTTTTTCAATAACATTTGTATTTATAGGTCTTACTGTTCCAAGACTTGTAATAACTCTTGTCAAAAGGATTATTGTAAGATATGCAGGATTCTGCTGAACTCTTGGGTCACGCAGAGGAAGTATTTCATCAGATGCATTTGCAAGTCGCATTGTACCATTACGATGCAGAACTCCATCAGCGTCAACATATCCCTTAGGGAGAACAAAATCAAATTCTGTCTGAAAAGCCATTATTATCACTCCTTATTATAATTATTTTATGTGGAATGTCTTTTTACAGACATTCCACATATTTAACAAAACATATTCAAAAAGATTACTTAGTTCTCTTTAAGCCTTCGTGTACAAGCTCAACTGATTCCATAGCTGCTTCTGAAGATGTAGCATTAAAATCAGGAGCTGTATATTTTATTGGAAACGCACTTTCAATAGTCCACTGAGCCGCATCATTTCCATCATTGTCGAGCAAAGTAACTGTTATGTCACGTCTTTCAACTTCTTTGCCATCAGCAATAGTCCACCAGTCCCAAAGCTGTGTAGCATTAGCCTTTGAAACAGCTCTTTTAAGAGTTATATTGCTGTATTTTCTGAGTCCCATTACCTTAATAGGTGTAGTTTTCTGATTTCCCTCACGATATTCATAGCTGTCTACACTTGCATCAAAGCCTGAAACTTCTGAGAAAAATTCAGTAAGACCCTCACATTCAACTTTAAATCTGAATTTTGAAACCGGATACATATCAGCTTTATAATTTGCTGCTGCCATATATAATTACGTCCTTTCCTATAAATATTATTCGCCTGTTTTCTGGCTGATTCTGAAGATAACAAATTCAGCAGGTTTAACAGGAGCAACACCTATCATACAGATAAGTCTGCCATTATCAATATCATCTTTAGTCATTGTTGTTGAATCTACAGTACAGAAGAATGCTTCTCCTTCGCTTGAACCTGCCAAAGCACCATCTCTCCAGAGGCTTGTAAGGAAACCATTAATAGTTCTCTGTACTCTATCCCAAAGTTCAGGAGTATTTGGTTCAAATACTACCCAGTTTGTATTAGCCTTGATAGATTCCTCAATAAAGATAAAGAGTCTGCGAACGTTTACATATTTCCAGCTTGGGTCACTTGAAACTGTTCTTGCACCCCATACTCTGATACCCTGTCCTGGGAAACTTCTGATAAGGTTTATACCCTTAGGATTAAGTATATCCTGTTCACCCTTATTGAAAGGAACGCTAAGACCTGTACAAGCTCTTACAACTTCATTTGCAGGAGCTTTATGAATGCCCTTTGAATTGTCACTTCTTGCATAAATACCCATAATTGAACCTGATGGAGGAATTATTGTATTTTTCTTATCAAGAGGGTCGAAAACTTCAAGCCACGGGTGATACATTGCAGCATATGTACTATCAACAATATTTCTGTGAGCAACAACTTCATCAACCTTTACGCAATCTGAAGGAACATCAAGAACTGCGAAACGACTTGCAAGATTTTCACAATGAGCAACAAGAGTAAGCTGAACATTAGGGTCAGTAACACCTGGCACAGCCATAACAGATACTACATCATTATCAACGAATGACTGAATACCTGTTCTCTTACCTGCACCATTATCAACACCGATAAATGTTGATGCTGAAACCTGAGCCATACTGCCATTACTTCCATCGCTGAAAGTAATCTTGAATGAATCTGTTGCCTTTTCACCTGCAATCAAAGCAAAAGGTGCATCTATTGTTTCCGGAACAGCCATTACTGAAATACTTACGAGTTCCGATTTTTCAGTCATTTTTTCAATGTAATTTGCTGCCTGAATATTAAGAGATACATTTTCATATACTTCTGTCTGGTCAGCATATTTAATAACAATATCAAACTCACAAGTTGATATTGTACTTACAGGAACTATGCTGTCATCAACATATGATGCATCAACTGGTTCTTCAAACTGAATTACATTATCCTGACTTTTAACAACCTTGTTATAAACAGTTGTCTTACCATCTGTAAGTGCTACAATATCGCCTGTATTAAAACTGATAGATTTCTTTACTCTGCACTGATTTGTATCATCATCAACCATTTCAAGAATCTGAGTTTTAGCCTTACTTGATGGAGTCATACTTATAACAATATCATTACCCCAGATACCTTCATTCTTGGCTTTGATGTCAAGAACCTTATTATCAGCCTTTGCTGATTTTGCATCATCAGGAACAACTCTTGAAACGAAACATCTTGAACCACCGTTAATAAAGAAATGTTCTACTGAATATGCAAGGAAACGATAATTTCCAAACTCATTTTCAGAAAGGTAACTGCCGTATTTTCTTTTAAAGTCGGAAAAACTTGTAACTAACTGAGGAAGACCAGCAACCTGACCTCTTTCTGCAAGTCCTACAAAACCTGCTGTACTTGTTCCTACTCCTTCCGTGGATTTGCTACCTGCATCAAATTCTTCAACGTAAACACCTGGTGACAAATATTCTGCCATAATATGCCTGTTTTCACGATTATTTTTTTTAACAACCTTATGAAAACAGATACCTCCCTTCACAATATTATATAATTTTATAAGATATTCCAAGAAATCTTATAATATCTACAATCAAAATTCTATCATATAATACAAAAAAAGTCAATATAATATTTATATATATTTTTTTTAAAACATTTGTCTTTTTGCCATATTATAAAATATACCCTTTTTGTCGATAAGCTCATCGTATGTACCTTCTTCAGCTATTTTTCCATTATCCAGTACAATAATTCTATCACATTCTGTTATTGTTGATAGTCTGTGAGCAATGGTAATTCTTGTAATATTAAGCTTATTTATACTATCACTTACTATTTTCTGAGTTTTATTATCAAGTGCAGATGTTGCTTCATCGAAAAACAATATTTTAGGATTTGATACCAATGCTGATGCAATAAGTATACGTTGTTTCTGACCACCTGATATTACTCCGAAATCATCTGAAACTACTGTATGTATACCCATAGGCATCTCATTAACTTCATCAAGTATTCCTGCCATTTCCAATGCATTTTCAACATCTTCAGCTGTAAGGCTATTGCTTGAACCTATTACATTTTCAAATATACTCCCAGGTAAAAGCTGACCTGTCTGAAGAACAGCACCGAGCTGTTTTCTTATTGAACGTATATCAAACTGAGAAATATCTTTGCCATCAAAATATATCTGACCATTTTCAGCTTTTTCAAATCCAAGAAGTATTCTCATTATTGTACTTTTTCCACTTCCAGATGCTCCTACAAGTGCAATATGTTCTCCTTGTCTTACATTAAATGAAACATCTTTAAGAATAAAAGGCGTATCCTGTGAATATCTGAATGATATATGACTTACCTCTATATTTCCGGAAATTTCGCCTATATCTTCTTTTGTATCATCATATTCAGGTTTCATTTCAAGTATAGGTTTTATATTATTATATAGTGGTATTACTGCATTAAGTTCTGTAACTGTTTCAGTAAGCGATATAAAATCTGAAAGAACCATCATAAGTGCAGTATTAAACGCTACAAACATACCCGTATCAAGCTGAAAATTATTACTATTTACTATATAATAATACATACACATTGAAACAAGTACACTTACAACTGAACAGAATATCTGTGAGGCATTATGAATACCCGTTCTTTTTATATCCATCTCTCTTATATCAGTAAATTTTTTCGCCCATATATTATAAACTCTGCTTTCAGCATTGAATGTACGAATTTTTGTTATACCATTAAGCCACGAAATCATTTTTCCTGAAAGTTCTGCTGTATGGTCAGTCATTTTCTTATAATATTTTACTTCTCTTGTACTTAAAAGCAAGGATATTATAGTTATAATAATTATTACTATCATAGAAATCAATGCAAGTTGTGAGCTGATTGAAAACATTACAATTATATAGAAAACTCCGAAAATTGATGAAAGAATCTGATTAATAACTCTGCCTGAAATTATCTCCATTATCTGTGAAACGCCATCTATTTTCTGAGCAAGTTCACCCGGAGAATATCTTTTAAAAAATGTTACAGGCAGACTTAAAATTCTGTTCCATAATGATGATTGAATATCCAAATCGAACATACTTTCTATTCTCATCACTGCAAAAGAACGAACCATTTCAAATATAAACTGAACACAGGTAACGCTTATCAATATACCTGCAAGTTGCTTTAAAAGAGTCTGATTTGCATCCGGAATTACGGTATCAAAAATCCAGCTTACTATAAGAGGAGATAAAGCACTTAAAAGACCTCCAACGATACCCACAAGAATCATACCTATAAAGTCATTTTTTCTCATTCCCTCAAACCAGAATTTCAACAAATCTTTTCCTGTAATCTCACCTGACGGAAGATTTCTGTATACAACATAACAGCTGTCACAGTCTATTTGTAAGGCAATCTTTTTTGATACCTTTTTAATTGTATCTGTCTGAGGATTATACATATTATATCCCATAAATGCAGGAGTCAATGAAACAGGAACATCTGAATCCTTCAGATATGCTATATACGATACAGAAGGATTTTTATACCATTTCTTATCAAGAGTAACTTTTCTAACTCTGAAATGAGAGGCAAATGCTATTTCCTCAAGAGGATTTTCAACTTCAAATCCCTTTTCAAGATATATCGGAACTTTTATCTGAATTTTCATATATTCAGTAACAAATCTACAAGCTTTAAAAAGATTATCCTCTGCAAATTCATTATTTACCATACTGATTTTCTTATGTTTCTTATTTTTCATACTATCAGCCAATATATCAAAACTCTTATAATATGTAGTTTTTTGCTTTTCAAATAAAGCCTTGTTTCTTTTCAGCTTTCTTTCATTTTCTGTATTTTTTAATTTTACGGTTTTTGACATATATTCTGATATAAATAAATCAAAATTCTTTTCAGTAATATTTTTTATAGCATTATCAGTATCAGCTTTGCTCCATTCAAGAGCCTCTGCCATAATTCTCAATAATGACTTTCTTAAAGACAAATCATTATCATTTTTTAAATCATAATTTTCATCTATCTCCATATCCTCGCAAGGCACTGCAAGAGCTTTCATATTTTCACATTCTCCTAATGGAAATATGATATTATTTTTTTCAAGAGAAAACAAAAAATATCTCTTACCCACTGGTTTGCCTTCGGATACATTCGTAAGATATACATTACATTTTCC
>JAZKXQ010000180.1:0-3038 GCA_045611725.1 Oscillospiraceae bacterium | reverse complement strand
TTTGTCAGACTGCAAATCTTCTTGTCCCGATTGCTACTTTAAGTATAACAGAGGGCGTTATAAGATATGGGCTTGATGAAAAATATGACAAAAAACAAATCTATTCCATAGGCTTCATTACTACAATAATAGGCTGTATAGTCCTTATCCCACTACTGCCTTTAGTTGGACTTATACCCGAACTGAAAAGCTATACATTTATAATGTTTTTCTATCTTCTTGCTTCAGGATTCAGAATGTTAAATCAATACTTTCTCCGTGCAACTGGAAAAGTAAAACTATTCGCTATTGATGGTATTGTGACAACTTTTATTATGCTTATTTTAAATGTAATATTTATTGCAGTACTTAAAATGGGTGCTATGGGTTATGTGCTTTCAGTAGTTTTTGCTGATACTTTATCTTCTGTATTTATGTGTGTAATGTCCAAAAATCTTAAATATCTTACATTTAAGAATATTGATAAAAATCTTGCAAAGGAAATGATAAAATATTCAATACCACTTATCCCTACTTTTATTCTGTGGTGGGTAGTAGGAGCCTCCGACAGATATATGGTAAGACTTATGATAGATGCTGAAAGTAATGGTATTTACAGCGTATCATATAAAATACCAACGATTATTTCAATAGTTTCTACTATGTTTTTTCAGGCGTGGCAGATGTCTGCAATAAGCGAGGCTGACTCAAAAGAGAGAGAAAAATTTTATTCTCAAGTATTCTCTGCATATCAGTCAGTACTTTTCATAGCTTCTTCGGGAATTTTAATGCTCCTTGCTCCGATTACCAAACTACTTATAGCTAAAGAATACTATGATGCATATTACTATATACCAATGCTTATAATAGGAGTTTTAATGTCCTGTTTCTGCCAGTTTATGAGCAGTATTTATTCAGCTGTCAAACAGACTAAAAATTCACTCTGGACAAGCTCAATAGCTGCAATAGTAAATATAATTCTCAATTTTATACTTATACCTAATGAACATTTTGGAATACAGGGTGCTGCAATAGCTACAGCGGCAGGATATGGAGCTTGTTTCCTTGTAAGAGCAAAGGATACAAGAAAATATATAAACTATAAAATAAACTGGGGACAGATATTTATTAATATGGCAATACTTATTATAATGTCATATGTATCAATAATTTCCTCTCCTCTTGACCCTGCAACCTCAGATTTTGAAAATATAAGGCAGATAATAATTTTAATAATAGGATTTATATTAATGCTTATTGCAAATCTTAAAGCTGTACTGATGACAGTAAAAAAGATACTGAAAAAATAAAACAAACAGCCTACTATAAAAGTAGGCTGATTTTTATTATATTTTTATTTAAATGCAAATTCAATTTTTTTATTTCTTTACCACAGGAATCCATACTTCAAATTCAGCATTCTCTGGGTCAGCATTAAGATACACTTCAATATCGGGAGCATTTCCGTATTCATAACCTGAAGAAGGAAGCCATTCAGTAAAAATTCTCTGTTCAAGTTCCTGAATGTATTGAATCTTCCCCGAACCCGAAAATATTGCCCATATAGCTGATGGAATTATATATTCTTCAAATTCCTCGCATTTCTGACTGCTTGAAACCCCTATATAATATCTCCACTCTTTGTCACGTTCGCAATCGCATATGCCTAATATACCCTGTGGTTCATCGCCTATAAAATTTACAAGCTTTGAAATAATCCCTTCGCTATGTGCTTTATCCCACATTTGAGGCACAATTTTAAAATTCTTTTCAATTTCCTTTTCAATTGGCGAAGATATGCCAATTACTCTGAACGCATCTTTCTTTACAATACGATAATTCATTTCTTCTGCTCCTTTTATAGTTAAATGAAATTTTACAGGAGGAAAAGCTTTTACAGGTATGCAATTTTTCTTAATATAAGACGGTGGAAAACCGTGAACGCTCTGAAATGCTCTGTTAAATGCTGTAGGGGAATTATAGCCATACTTCAAGGCAATGTCAATTATTTTTTCATTTCCGCTCTGCAAGTCCACAGCAGCAAGTGACATTCTCCTTTTTCGTATGTATTCAGACAATGGCATATTAACCATATATGAAAACATTCTCTGAAAATGATAAGATGAACAACAGGCTATTTTTCCAAGTTCTTCATAATCAATATCATCTTGAAGATTATCTTCTATGTATAATATACATTCATTTAAACGTTCAAGCCATTCCAAAACTTTTCAACTCCTTATGTATTAATTATAGCATTTTAAAGAAAAACGTTCCTCTTAATTTATGCACAAAAAAGAGAGCAAATATCAAGGAAGCGGAGCTATTTTGGATTGTAAAGAATTATCCTTATTATCATTATGATATAATGAAATTGTAGCTTGTTTTATACCATTAATTTTATTTTCATCAAAATGATACTCAATATTTCCAGACTCACCATAACTATAAGATACAAGAAATTCTCCTTGAGCGAATCTTTCTTCACCACTATCTCCATTGTATGCATTATAAAGCATTTCAACAGAATCTCCAAGTTTTACCCCTTTAGGCAAAGACCAATCACCACTAAAAATACTTACATATTGCAATTTCAATTTAATATCCAATGCTGAATCTGGAACTTCATAATATATACTGTCTTTTATAGGTGTAAAATTCAATTCTTCACCACTATTGGCTGCTAAATCAAACTTAACATCTTTAAACATTACACTAATCACATAATATTCATATTTTTCATTATAATATCCATCTACAAAAGATACTTCTCCAAACATTTCAGATAATTCATTAACAGAAAATAAATTATCTTCCAATAATAAATTATCCTCAAAAAAAGATTTGTCAATTTCATCATTATCATTTTGATTAAAAGTTAATATAACTGACTCGCTTAAAGAAGATATATCAGAATTTACATCACAAGAAGTAAATAAAATTAATGTCAAAATTAAAATAAAAATATTTTTCATAAACTTATCCTTATATCTTATAATAAAAAAACAGATACCATAAAAATGATACCTGTTTAATGATTGGGGTGCAGGGATTCGAAC
>JAZKXQ010000179.1:0-4673 GCA_045611725.1 Oscillospiraceae bacterium | reverse complement strand
AAAAGCGAATGGGGTGTCGGGGCAACGCCCTGACTATTCACGAAGTGAATTGAAAGGATTGTTAACAATATGCAGATACTTACTCCCAGTCAGATGAAAAATGCAGAGGTTATTTCAGACAGAGATGGAATTTCATTTTCTCAGCTTATGGAAAATGCAGGGTTTAAACTTGCTGAAATTATAATAAAAGCTTTTGATAATAAAAATTTTTCAGAAAGAAAATTAGTTTTTTTATGCGGAAACGGAAATAATGCAGGGGATTGTTTTACTGCAATAAGATATTTACTTAATCAGAATTTAAAAATATCAGTTGCTCTTTTATGCGGAAATCCTAAATCTGAACTCGCTGTTAAAAATTTTGATAAGATAAAAGATAAAGTAACAGTTACTGATAATTATAATGAAATAACTGAACTTGTAAATAACGCCGATATAATATGCGATGGAGTTTTCGGAACAGGTTTTCACGGAGGTTTAAGCGACAGCATTAAAAAAATATTTGCACATTCACAGGGAAAATATAAAATAGCAGTTGATATTCCAAGTGGTGCTGACGCTCTTGACGGAAATATTTCAGAGGGTACTTTTAATGCTGATTTGACTTTGACTTTTGGATTTGTAAAATCGGGTATGACTCAATATCCTCTTTGTGAATTATGCGGAGAAATAATAACTGCGGATATAGGAATAACTTCCGAAGTGCTTGAAGAAGCCATTTCAGATAGTATACCATTATTTCTTACAGATGATAATTTTATAAAATCAACTCTTAAAAAACGTAAGCCTGACAGTCATAAAGGTGATTTTGGAAAGCTTATCAGTGTTTGTGGAAGCAATCAGATGAGTGGGGCTTGTATGATGTCGGGAAAATCTGCATTAAGATGCGGTGTTGGAATACTTGTTACAGCATCATCTGAAAAATGCTGTGACCGTGTGGCTGTTTATCTTCCCGAAAGTATGACTTTAAATCTTGAAACAGATGAAAACGGATTTATTCTCTGTGAGGAAAATTATGAATTGCTGATAGAAAAATCATCTCAGTTTAATGCTATGCTTATAGGCTGTGGAATTGGTGTTACAAACGATACAAGAAAACTTTTATACAGAATTATAAAAAATGCTGAATGTCCTCTTATAATAGACGCTGATGGAATAAATTGCATATCCAACTGCATAGAAATTATAAAGGAAGCAAGATATATGCCGATACTTACTCCTCATCCAAAAGAATTTTCTCGTATTCTTGACTGCGATGTGAAAACTGTACAGGCACACAGAATAAGTATGGCTATGAAAACTGCCAGTGAATATAATGCAGTAATAGTCCTTAAAGGTGCAGGAACAGTTATAGCATCTCCTGAATGTGTGTATATAAATCGTACAGGAAATTCAGGAATGAGCAGGGGAGGCAGTGGAGATGTACTCGCAGGTATGACAGCTTCATTCTATGCTCAAGGCTACAGTGCGTTTGATTCTGCCGTAATATCAGCATATCTGCACGGTATTGCCGGAGATTTGACGGCAGAAAAATATTCTCAATTGGCAATGCTTCCTACTGATACTATTGATATGCTGGGTGAAGTATTTAAAAAATATGGATTTTAATACATAACAGGAATATAAAAGCTTTTAAGAAAAAATAATCCGTTTCGGAGGGAGCTTTTATGATTAATTTTAAAATACCATTTTTAATTTTAAGTACGGCTATGATTTTTACAGCCTGTGATATGAAAAAAGAAAGTGAATCGCTTTCAACAGCTGATATACAGGATTCTTTCAGCTGTAATGCATCTGTAAAGTATGGCGAATATGAGTCTGATACGATGATAAAGCGTTATGGTAAGGGTATGTGGGAGAATGAATTTCTATCTCCTGATACTCTTGCAGGTGTAAAGCTTGTTTTTGATAATGATGAAATAACTGCATCATATAAAGGACTTGAATTTTCCGTTCCAAAGTCTGCTATGCCATATCAGGCAATGCTTGTATGTATGACTGAAGCTGTTGACAGCGTTTATGACAGTGATGAAATAGTGTGCTGTGAAAAAGATGGTATGTTATGCTATGAAGGAAAACTTGAGCAGGGAGATTATACAATAAATTTTGATGCTGAAACAGGATTTATAAAATCGTTTGATATGCCTAATATGGAGCTTACAATAGAATTTACAGACTGTAAGGCTGAAAGCGGAGAAATGCCTCAACAGACTTCTGAAACAACAGTTCCTGTAACAAGCAGTTCTGAAAGCAGTGCTGAAATAACTACTACAAGTGCAAGTTAAAAAAACGCCGTGATATTTTAAAATATCACGGTACTTTATATTGATTAAATATTTTTATGAATTACTTGTTTTTTACTTCAGAACCGCCCCATTCAACAACAGCAAATCCTTTTCTTTCAAATGTTTCAAGCTTCTGTTCGGGAATTTCAATATATTCATCAAGAGGTTTAAAAGCCATAAATACTCTGAGCATACTGTCAGGCTTTGGAGTAACTTCAAGTACTGCATTGTCAGTGTAAACATCTGACTGGAAAGATATTAAATTATACTTATTATTCTGCATACGAGGTGTCCAGTAAACGATAAATTCATTGTATTCTTTTGGAGTAAGTCCCATATATGCAAGTTTTTCCTGTAAAAATTCTACAGTATCTTCTCCTTTTACAACAAATCCTTCTGACATATCATATGGAACATTGCTTTCGCCCTCCCAGAAAAGATATGAATATTCAAGACCGTTTTCATCATAAAGTGTACCATCGGGCATAGCAGTAACATTCCAGCCTGTATTTTCAGGGTATTCGGGATATGTAAACTCAAGCTCTCCGTTAAAGTCAAGCTTTACATTTACATCTGTTTCTTCTTCGGGATAGAGATATATTACAGGCTTATCAGCAGTTGTGTATGAAACTTGTGTTTCAGGTATTTCAGAAATAGCATATTCATATTTTTTTATATCACACTTAGTACCAGAAAAATCAGCTTTGCTGTATTCAAGCATAATTATATCAGTTACAGGCTGATTAAGATAAATATCTTCGTGAATACCTATATCGACATTGGCTTTTAAAGTAGCACCATTAGTTATAACACTACAAAGTTCATATTCATTGGCAGTTTCTGTTTCGTGGCATATTGCAAGAAGTGAATTGTCTACAAAATATTCTTCAGTATACTCATTTTGATAATATGGAGCAAGACCACACAGTTCGTCAAATGCACAGAGTTCATCATAGCTGTTTATTACCATAGTTAAATTGTCAAGTCCTGTAATACCTCCAAAATCTTCCCAATAATATGAGTAAGGCACATCTTTTTCTTCGCCGTTTCCAAAGATATAATTTTTCAGATATGTAACATCATTGACATTTACAGAACCGTCACCATTGACATCAAGGCTTAATACACCATCAGCGTCAGCTGTAAAGTTTGTGAGGGCTGAGCCTGTAATAGTACCTGCACCAAAAATTGCAAAAGCAGATAAAACAGCAATTATTTTTTTGGATTTCATAAGAATTTCTCCTTTTATATGTAATTTTTATTTAACTTCTGATGACTTGAAATTCTGTACTTCTGTACCTCCCCATTCAACAACTGCAAACCCTTTTCTTTCAAATGTTTCAAGCTTCTGTTCGGGAATTTCAATATATTCATCAAGAGGTTTAAAAGCCATAAATACTCTAAGCATACTGTCAGGCTTTGGAGTAACTTCAAGTACTGCATTGTCAGTGTAAACATCTGACTGGAAAGAAATAAGATTATATTTATTATTCTGCATACGAGGTGTCCAGTAAACGATAAATTCATTGTATTCCTTTGGAGTAAGTCCCATATATGCGAGTTTTTCCTGTAAAAATTCTACAGTATCTTCTCCCTTTATAACAAATCCTTCTGACATATCATACTGAACATTGCTTTTGCCCTCCCAGAAAAGATATGAATATTCAAGACCGTTTTCATCATAAAGAGTACCATCGGGCATTGCAGTAACATTCCAGCCTGTCTTTTCAGGGTATTCGGGATATGTAAAGGTAAGCTCTCCATTAAAGTCAAGCTTTACATTTACATCTGTTTCTTCTTCTGGATAGAGATATATTACAGGCTTATCAGGTTCTGGCAAACCTTCATAGTAAGAATGTAGACTTCTGTTTGTACAACATTCAGTTCCCGAAAAATCAGATTTTTTATACTCAAACAAAAGGAAATCTGTTCCATATCCATAATAATCATATTCATAGTGCATAGTTATGTCAAGATTTAAAGTCAGTACATTATCCTCTACCATAAAAGAACAGAAATCATAAGTATTTACAGCATCTGTTATGATACATACAGTAAGCAAGGAATTTTCTTTAAAAAATTCTTCATCATATGTTTCAGAAAAAATATCAGCCTCATAACAATTGGAAGTAAATTCAAGAAATTCATCATATGAACTGATTATAAATTCATCATTTCTGTAATTTCCGTCTACTCCATATCCTCCACCACAGGAGGAAATTCCACCATATCCAAAATTATATGGAATTGCTCTGTCTTGATTATTTCCGAGTATCTGATTTTTCAGATACGTAATGTCATTGACATTTACAGAACCATCACCGTTAACGTCAAGACTTACTGAATTTTCAGCGTCAGCTGTAAAGCTTGTAAAGGCTGAGCCTGTAAGAG
>JAZKXQ010000178.1:0-3756 GCA_045611725.1 Oscillospiraceae bacterium | reverse complement strand
CTTTAAAAAATATTGATTTTTGCAATGTATTTCAAGAATGTTTTAAAGGTTCATATGATGCTTATTCATCATTAAAAAATGAAAGACTTTTTACTGTTAAACCTCTTTACATAGAGCGTTGGATATATAAAGACAATATTCCTTATATTGAAACTTTTGGTATAAATGTTCAGCAATATGGCTTTAATAGATATTTAGGAATATAAATTCTTAGTTATCACATCATACAATAAAAAACGAGAGAAGCAAAATAAATAAGAGAAATCGGGGGTTTGCTTATGAGTACAAAAGAAATGCTGCATATTGCAGTAGATGAAATGACAGAAGAACAAGCAGCAGCTATTTATTCTTTTATAACACTTATGAAAATGCAATCAACAGAAAATAAAACCAAAGCTGAAAAAGCTTATGAAACAATTGAAAAACTGAGAAAAACAACTACTACAATTACAGATGAGGATTATAAAGAATTATATCATAATGAATTGGAGAAAAAATATGAAAGTCTTGATTGATACAAATGTATTAATAGATTATCTTTCCGGACGTGAGCCATATTTCAAATATGCTGATAAAATAATCAGATTATGTATTAATAAACAAATTGATGGATATATGGCAGCCCATTCTATTCCAAATATTTTATTTATTCTCAGAAAAGATTATGATTCTTGTACAAGAAGAACTATGATTAAAAGTCTTTTGGATATTATTACTGTTGTGGGAATATATACTGATTTATTATTAAATGCACTTGATAATGAAAATTTTAAGGATTTTGAAGATTGTTTACAAGATGAATGTGCTTTTTCAGTTTCTGCTGATTATATCATAACACGTAATGTCAAAGATTTTTCAAATTCTCATATAAAAGCAGTTACTCCAACAGAATTTATAGAACAAATTTATCCAAAATAAACCAATTTAAAAGTAATGGTGTAGGGTTGGTGTATAGTTGAAGGGTTTTTCCTATTCTATCATATAAAATTTTTAGAATTATTTTTTTATATACCCCTTAGAAAACTATACAAACCCTACACAACCCTACACCAATGACAATTTCTACTATGGTAGATTCCTGATGATGAAATATGAAAGAAAATACAAAATATATATTTTTAACAATATTGGTTATAATCTCAACGCTGATATTGATTTTTCAAAAAGATAATAAATCAGAAGCTGATTTTTGTCTGAAACAGTCTGCAAACAGTTCAAGCGGAACATACTGGGAATATGAATTAAGTACGGATAAAATAATTAAAGAAACAAATTACTATGAAACAAGATTTCCTCTTAATTTTACAGGATATAAGCAAAACTGGGAGTTTGAAATAATCGGCTGTGGAGATGTTACAATATACTGGAAAGCTTATGACGGTGGCTCTTATGATGAAAAAAATTGTTACAGTGTAACATATTCCTTTAATGAAAATAAAAATTATTTTCTGATATATGATATTAGAAATGTTTAAGATTTATTTAATATATTTAAAAATAAAAATACGGAGGTATTATAAATATGAAAAAATGTATGATTATCGGTTGCGGAGGAGTTGCCTCAGTTGCAATTCATAAATGCTGTCAGAACAGCGATGTATTCGAGGGAATTATGATTGCAAGTCGTACAAAATCAAAATGCGACGCTTTAAAGGAAAAGCTCCAGCCAACTACTAAAACTGTTATTGAAACTGCACAGGTTAATGCTGACAATACAGATGAACTTATCGAGCTTATCAATTCATATAAGCCTGATGTAGTTCTTAACCTTGCACTTCCTTATCAGGATTTAACTATAATGGACGCTTGTCTTGCTACAAAAACTCATTATGTTGATACTGCAAACTATGAACCGCTTGATACTGCAAAATTTGAATATAAATGGCAGTGGGCATATCGTGAAAAGTTTGAAAAGGCTGGAATTACTGCACTTCTCGGAAGTGGTTTCGACCCGGGAGTTACAGGAGTATTCTCTGCATATGCTATGAAACATCATTTTGATGAAATTCATTATATTGATATTCTTGACTGTAATGGCGGTGACCACGGTTATCCATTTGCAACAAATTTCAATCCTGAAATAAATATCCGTGAAGTATCAGCTAAGGGTAGCTATATCGAAAACGGAAAATGGGTTGAAACTGAACCAATGGAAATAAAGAGAGTTTATAACTTTGATGAAGTTGGCGAAAAGGATATGTATCTTCTCCATCACGAAGAACTTGAAAGCCTTGCACTCAATATCAAGGGTATCAAGAGAATAAGATTCTTTATGACATTCGGTCAGAGCTATCTCACACATCTTAAATGCCTTGAAAATGTAGGTATGACATCTATTGAACCTATTATGTATGAAGGCAAGGAAATTGTCCCTCTCCAGTTCCTCAAGGCAGTACTTCCCGACCCTGCAAGTTTAGGTTCTCGTACAGTAGGAAAGACAAATATCGGCTGTATCTTTGAAGGTATCAAGGACGGTAAGCCTAAGACGTATTATCTTTATAATGTATGCGACCATCAGGAATGTTATAAGGAAGTAGGTTCACAGGCTATTTCATATACAACAGGAGTTCCTGCAATGATAGGTGCAATGATGATTATGACAGGTCAGTGGAATAAGGCAGGAGTTTACAATATAGAAGAATTTGACCCGGACCCGTTTATGCAGGAGCTTAACAAATGGGGACTTCCTTGGAAAGAAGATTTCAACCCGACATTGGTTGACTAAGTCGGCAGTGCCACGCTTTTTTGAAAAAAAGCTTAGCAAAAAACCTTAATTCGTTACAAACCTAAGTAAATTTTATAGTTTGCTGGCTCGGTAACCTTAACTTAAAAGATAATATCAAGAAGAAAACAAAATAACAAAAATAAAGTTTTTTTGCCTACTTTTTTTTCAAAAAAAGTAGGTCAGACGGGCAGATAAAAAGTCCGTCTGATTTTTTAAAAGGAGATGATACTATATATAATTATTACTATGTTAAAACAGACTGCCGTTCAAACATATGGGACACTCCTGAAATTATTGAATATCTTCGTTCCTTGAATATGTTTGAAGAAAAGAATAATGGAATATTTATTTGTCAAAATCCATTTATTGATATATCCCTTATGAAAGTAAAGGATATTAATAGCTGGAGTAGTAATGATTTTGATGAAAATGAAACAAATTATATTTCAATTGTTACAAGTGATGAAAATGAGATGACAGAAAACTTTTTCAAGGAACTTGAACGCTTTTTATGTTTCAGAATATGCTCTGATAATTTGGAAAGGGAAATTTAATATGCTCTTTATACAATCTATAAATATTTATTATCACAAAGATACCAGATACCCTAACTATGCACAAACAAGAAATGCAATAAAATTTTTACCAATAAAATCAGAGCCTAATAAATTTTATCCGAAAGAAATAAATCACGAGTCAATGTTTAATTGTGAAGTTCTTTTGCAGAAAATAACATTAAATCAGACTACTGATGGAATAGAACAGGTTACAATTCCTAAATATGAATTTAAAAAGTATAATGATGAAATTTTTACTCTTGGCAAAAGAAGTCTTGACTGGAAATTTCAAAATCTTCTTCATAATATTCGCATATTGAAAAATGATGGAAATTATAAAATAATGTTCTGCGACGATTTTTATTATTTCAATCGTATAAAAAGACGAGGACATAATGAAACATATAACGATAAAACCTCACCATTAAGCTATACTGACGCTCTGAATGAAACTGCATTTATATTAAAGTCTGA
>JAZKXQ010000177.1:0-8724 GCA_045611725.1 Oscillospiraceae bacterium | reverse complement strand
GAGTAAATCTTATTTTACAACCAATGACAAAAGAACCTCTTTTAAGAAAATGGCTTTATTCAAACGGATTTGAAATAAAAGAAGAAAGAGCCGTAAAAGATGGTAAATTCATATATACAGTGATAAGAGCCGTTTATACTGGGGAAGAAATAAAAACAGACAATGCTTTTTTATATATCGGAAAGCTTGATATGAAAGATGAAACTGCAAGAGCATATGCCTTGAAACAGGCAGAAAAATTCTATAGAATATCAGATGGAATGTTTAAATCGGGAAATATTATGAAATCCGAGGAATATCATTCTCTTGCAGAAAAAATAAAAAATAAAACAAGAATTAAAGGAGTAAGGAAAATGACTACTGTTAATTCAGTTTATGAAGTTCTTGACAGAACAGCACCTTTTAAAAATCAGGATAAATGGGATAATTCAGGTCTTATCATAGGTGATGGCGACAGTGAAGTAAATAAGATACTGATAGCCCTTGACATAAGCAACAGCGTAGTTGATGAAGCTTGTAGAAAAGGTTCTGACCTTATAATTTCACATCACCCTGTAATCTTTCACCCTTTGAAAAAAATTGATTTCAATAATCCTGTATGCAGACTTCTTCAGGAATTTAAATCAGCTATATGCATACATACTCCGTTTGATGTTTCAAAGGGAGGAATAAATGATATAATATATGACTTGCTTAAAAAGCCTCTTATGCTTGAAGATGATGCAGAAACTCTTGAAGTAACATCTTCTGACGGCGTTACAGGATATGGAAAAGTATGCTCTGCAATGCTTGATGACAGCTATGATGAAAAGGAAATAGCAGAAATTCTTAAAGGAATATTCGGCTGTACGGTTGTGAGATACTGTGAGGGTACAAGATATATAAGGAGAGTTGCATTCTGTTCAGGTGCAGGAGGTTCAATGCTTGATAAGGTAATTGAAATGAATGCAGATATGTATATAACAGGGGATATAAAGCACGACCAGTGGATAACAGCAAGAAATAATGGTCTTGCATTGTTTGACTGTGGGCATTATCATACTGAAACAATAGCTCTGGAATATCTTAAAAGGGTTATACAGGCTAATTTTCCGGAAGTCAAAGTGGAAATAGCTGAAAGCAATACTGACCCTGTAAGCTATGTATTTTAAGGAGAGATAAAAAATGAAATCAATAATAATACTTGTTATAATTTTTGGAGTTATAACAATAACAGCTGGTATTCTTACGGTGGCACTCCGTAAGGGGAATAAAAGAAAAATCCATATTGTCAGAAAATATATAGACAATAAACCTCCTGTTGAGGATAAGAAGAATAAAAAAGAATTTAGTAAATATGTTGTTGAATACAGAATTGAAAAAGAAAATGATATTAAGGTACAAAGATTTGATAAGGAAATGTATGATAAATTCAGAATAGGCAGAGATTATGAAGTTAAAATGAAAAAGAAGGAAATTGAAAGCATAATAAAAGGCTGATTGTTAAATTAAAGAAAGGTTGACAGAAATGAATTGTTTTATATGTCCTGTATGCAGTGAAAGGCTTGACGAAAAAGAAAAAAGCTATACCTGTATAAAAAATCACGTTTTTGACAAGGCAAAAAGTGGTTATGTAAATCTTTTGCAGTCTAATCATAAGCATACAAAAATCCCTGGGGATAATAAGCTTATGGTTAATGCAAGGCGTGATTTTCTCAATAAGGGCTATTATGCTCCTGTGATGAATAAGCTTTGTGAAATTTCTCTTGAATATACAAACAATGGGAGTACATTCATTGACGCAGGTTGCGGAGAGGGATACTATACGGCAAATGTTTATGAATATCTTTGCAGTCACGGCGTGTATACGGATATGTTCGGGATAGATATATCAAAAAATGCACTTATGGTTGCGTCAAAGCGTTCAGATAAAATAAAATTTGCAACTGCCAGTATTTTCAGAATGCCTTTTGCAGATAATTCAGCTGATACACTTATAACATTGTTTGCACCGTATTGTCATAATGAATTTTCAAGAATTATTAAAAAATCAGGTATAATGATAATGGTTATTCCATCTGAAAATCATTTATGGTCGCTTAAAAAATCGGTTTATGAAAATCCTTATAAAAATGCTGTTAAGGATTATGAACTTGAGGGATTTTCTCTTGTTGAAAAAGAACTTGTAAAAAATATAATACACATTGATAATAATAAGGATATTATGAATTTATTTTCAATGACTCCATATTATTATAAAACAGGTATTGAAGGTCAGAAAAAACTTGCAGAGCTTGAAATTCTTGATACCGAAACGGAATTTGAAATACTTGTTTACAGAAAGGATTGATTTGCAGTGGCACTTGACGGAGCGTTTTTACTTGCAGTAAGATGGGAGCTTGATATTCTTATCGGTGCAAGAGTTGATAAAATTTATCAGCCCTCAAGAGATGAATTGATAATCAGTTTAAGAACTTTAAAAGATGGCGGAAAAAAACTCTATATGTCATCATCAGCAGACAGTGCAAGAGTGCATATAACTGAAATGAATGTAGATAATCCGAAAGTACCTCCTATGTTCTGTATGCTTATGAGAAAACTTTTCAGCGGAGGAAAACTTATAAATATAAGACAGACAGGTCTTGAAAGAATACTTTTCTTTGATTTTGAATGTACAAATGAACTTGCAGACAAGGTAACAATAACAATAGCCTGTGAAATAATGGGCAGACATTCAAATATAATAATAATCAATCAGGACGGAAAAATAATTGACAGCATAAAGCGAGTAGATATTGAAATGTCAAGGGAAAGGCTTGTACTTCCTGGAATTAAGTATGAAATGCCTCCGAGAACTGATAGAGTAAATTTTGTACAGGATTCCGATGCAAAAATGACAGACGCCCTTAAAAATTCACCATCTATGGAACTTTCAAAGGCGATTATGAAAAATTTTGAGGGAGTTTCTCCGATACTTGCAAGAGAATGGGCATTTTATACCTCAAGAGGAGAGGAAATTTATACCTCTGAAATGACAGATGAGCATTTCAGCAGACTTATGTTTATTATAAAAATAACATTTGATGTGCTTACTCAGGAAAAAATGCATTTCAATATAGTAAAGGATAAAAATGGTCTTTTAAAGGATTTTTCATTTATAAAAATTTCTCAGTATGGAAATCTTATGATTACTTCAGAAACTGAATCAGCCTGTAAAACCCTTGATATGTTCTATAGTCAGCGTGACAGTAATGCAAGGCTTAAACAGAGGGCTAATGACCTTTTCAAGCTTCTTGCGAATACTATAGACAGAATTTCAAAGCGTATCGCAAATCAAAGGGAAGAACTTCTGGAATGTGAAAATAAGGATAAATGGAAACTTTATGGAGATTTGATTTCATCGAATATATACAGACTTGAAAAAGGGCAGAAAATTGCCGTTCTTGAAAATTTCTATGAGGAAAATTGTCCACAGATAAGCATAAAGCTTGATAAGAGAAAAACTCCTGCACAAAATTCACAGTATTACTATAACGAATACAGAAAAGCTGTAACGGCAGAAAAAAAGCTTACTGAACAGATAAAGCTTGGCGAGGAGGAAATGCAGTATATAGACAGCGTTTTTGATTCCCTTACAAGAGCAGAGAGCGAATCTGAAGTAATTGAATTAAGGCTTGAACTTATGGAACAGGGATATATAAAAAGCCGTCTTAAAGGTAAGCCTCCGAAACCACAGAAGCCTTTGGAATATATTTCAAGCGATGGGTATACAATATTTGCAGGAAGAAACAATAAACAGAATGACAAGCTGACTACTAAAACAGCTGAAAAGAATGATATATGGTGTCATACCCAGAATATAACAGGCTCTCACGTAATAATAGTTACAGAGGGAACTGTACCTCCAGATAGAACTATCGAAGAAGCCTGTATAATTGCTGTATATAACAGCAAGGCGAGAGAGTCCTCACAAGTGCCTGTGGATTACTGCAATGCAAGGTATGTTAAAAAGCCTAATGGTGCAAAGCCTGGAATGGTTATATTTACAAATAATAAGACAGCATATATAACTCCAAATAAAGAATTAGTTGAAAAGCTTAGAAAAAAATAATTATTTTGCCCCATATTCCAAATGGAATACGGGGCATTTGCTTACATTTTGAATTTTTCCATCATATTTTTAAGATTTGATACCTGAGAATTAAGCTCAACAGATGCTGTTGCACTTTGTTGTGAATTTGTTGCTGAAGATGAAATACATTCTGAAACCTGTTCAACTTTTTCGGAAATAAGATTCATATATGTATTCTGTTCTTCTGATGCATCAGAAATATCTGTAATAATGCCATCTATTTCTTCAGTTTGTTTTACAACCTTTTCAAGAGATTCAGCTGTTTTTTCAGCAAATAAAACACCTTTTTCAACAGCTTCCGCACTTTCCTGTATAAGCATCATTGTATGGTTTGAAGCTTCTGCACTCTTTGTAGCAAGATTTCTTACTTCATCTGCAACTACAGCAAAGCCTTTTCCTGCTTCTCCGGCTCTGACTGCCTCAACAGAGGCATTAAGAGAGAGAATATTTGTCTGAAATGCAATATCTTCAATAGTTGAATTTATATTCCTGATTTCTTCAGATGATTTTCTTATAGCATTCATAGCCTCAAGAAGATTTGTCATATCAACATTGCTTTGCTGTACATTGTGAGTAGTGCTTTTTGCTATGTTTTTTGCGTTTTCTGTCAATTTTATATTTTGATTTATTATACTTTCTGAATATTTTACAGTTTCAGATATTTCATTAACTAATGAAGTTTGATTTGTTACACTTTCAGCAAGACTATTAGCATTTTGCGAAACATCTTTTGCACCATTGAATAATTTATCAGTAGACTGGACAATTTCTGAAAAAGTTCCATTTAAAGAATTAAGTATACGATTAAGAGATTCTTTTATAGGTATAAAATCTCCTACATAATCAGTAGTCACAGGATTACTGAAATTTCCATCTGCCATTTCACCAAGATGCAATGAAATATCTTCGATATATGATTTCAGAACTGTATTTGTTTCCTCTATAACACGGCATACAGAACCAATTTCATCGTTTATGCTGTAATCGAATTTAACAGAAAGGTCGCCTTTTTTCATACGCTGTGCAATTTTTGATATATTTTCCATAGGTCTGAAACAGTTTCTTATAAAAATAGTATCAAGGAGTATTGATATAACAAGTACAATAGGAATAATTATGCAGAATATGATAATAACTTGCTTTACATCTTTATAAAGTTCAGATGAATTCATAACATATGAAAGAGTCCACCCAGTAGCTTTAATATTATGAGAAATTACAAGTTTTCTTGTATTGTCATAATCTGTAAATTCAGATAATGAAAATTCATTTTCTTTCTGAACTTTGCTTTGATTTTTATATGTATCCGAAAATTTTGTTATTATTTCATTATCTGATTCATCAGTTGTCGGAAGAAATTCTTCATTCTTATGAATTATTATATTGTCAGCTACGGTAAGAACGGGATAACCATTTTCATTGAAATTAAAATTATCAGTAATAAGCTGAATTTCATCAATGAACATATCGGCAGCAAGAACTGAAGTAACTTCTCCATTTTCATCTCTTAATGCTTTTGCTACTGTTATAACCATTTTTTTAGTTGTTGCATCAACATATGGTTCAGTAATAATAGCTTCCTCACTGGCAACAGAATCCAGATACCATTGACGGTCTGTTATTATATAATCGGTGTCAGGTATCCAGCCATCAGAAAAACTTGCATAATTATCGGGACAGCCTAAATATAATGCATAGATTTCAGGAAGTTTTTCTGCTCTTGACACAAGAAAATTAAAAAGTTCCTCTCTGTTTTCCGTGTCGTATTTATTATATCTTATAAAATCTCCTATATCAGAAATTTTTTGCTTTTCCTGTTCAAGCCACGCATTTATCTGGTTTGAAAAATCTGAAACGCTCATTTGAGTTTTTTCTGTTATGTGCTTTTCAGATGATTTGGCAATAACTATACTTCCAATTATTGCACTTATAACAACTGCAACAGTAATAAGAATTATTGTAGTTATTGTTATTTTGGCTTTCAATCCTGATTTTCTCATTTATAATACTCCTTTATTATAATTTCAGATTTTTAATTATTTAAGAATTTCTCTTTTAAGAAATACTGCGTCAGTAGAGTCAATAACTCCGTCACTGTTCATATCAGCGTTCTTTTTTGCTGAAGATGAAAGTGAAGTTACATTGAGAATATGCTTTACAAGTAAAGTAGTATCCCTTATATCAATAACACTATCAGAATTTAAATCGCCTTTTAAATTGTTATCGTCTGAAGGAGTACCATTTCCATAGTGTTCGCTTAATGTAATTCCATTAACTCCAAGTGGTATCTGATGGTCAAGACCTATGAATTTTCCTTCATCATTCTGCCAGAGCGATGGCTTTACAAGTGCATATTTTTCCTCGTCCCATTTGGAGAAGTTATCATATACAAGTCCACCTGTATCCCCTGAATTTTCATTAAAGCACCAGAATGTATGATGAAGTCTGTTTTCAATTATATAATCTCTTATGCAGTTCATCCATAATTCATTTCTGTCGCCGTCCATAAAGCCTCCCCATTCACCGATAAGCAGAGGAGCTATACCATCTTCATAGATATATGCCCAGTTATCACGCCAACAATCATTATAGAGTGATTCCTGTGTAAATCCATCATAGAACCATTTCTGGTCATATACCAAAGGGCCGTAATCGTGAGGAGAATATACAAGCTGTCCCTGATATTTTCCCAAATCAACAGGATAATCCTTAACACCTCTTAAATTTGCTCCCCACCAGGTACCATAATAAAATTCAGTCATTGTTGTGTAATCAATTCGTGGTGATGTCCAGTCATAGCCTTCTTTAGGATAAACTTCAACGCCCTCGACTACTATAAGCAGATTAGGATTTATATCAAGTATGCGTTTTCCTGCTGTTTCAGCAACCATTTTCCAGTTGTTAGGGTCATTGGAATCGTCCCATTTAGCCATATTATCGGGAGTATCTGCTGTTCCGTGAGGTTCATTTTTTATATCAATAGCAACTATTGTATCATCATCTTTATATTCTTCGGCAAACCATTCAAGAGCAGTATATAAATCTTCAGTAGAATATGTTTCATTATACCATAATGCAAAGTTATGACCTGCTGCGTGGGTTTCGGCACTGTGAATATCAATCATAATCTTGATACCTGCGTCCTTACACCATTCAACAGCCTTGTTGAAAAGGCTCTTGCTGTCAAGCGTTGACATTACATTAGGGTCGTTATTTACTACAAGTTCGGGATTGCTATAAGGATTTACTTTAGGAGGTGCAGGGTCTGGTTCATCATTTTTCCACTGGAGTAAAATCTGTGTAGATACAGGAACTCTAAGGAAATTAAAGCCGTGGTCTGCAATCTGGTTAATCATATCGTGCATATTTTGTGACCATACGCCATCAAAAACACCACTTCCTACATTAAATCCGAACCAGTTACAGCCAGTAATCCAGACTTCATTTCCCTGAGCGTCATATATTTTATTTCCCTCAACGTGAAGCCAGTCGTCCTGAGTATTATCAATAGCATTTACTTTCTGAATGTTGACATCTTGTGAAGATGAAAAACAAAATGCTGAACAGAGTGAAACAGCAAGAATTGCAGATATAATTTTTTTCATAAAAAATTCTCCTTAAAAATAAAAATTATCGGAAAACATCTCCGAGTGAAAATGTACTTGTTGTTGAAAGATTATATGTAACGCTTGAGGTTTTCATCTTTTCAAGACGTTCCCTGTCTTTCATAAGCATAAGAAGATATGCTGTGTTTTCAGCGTCATCACACGCACTATGCTCCATACCGTGAAAAAATTCCTTAGTCATTCCAAGAGCATTTACAAGGCTTATAGGGTGTGAAAGATGCATAAGTCTTGAAAAAATTTTCTGTAAATCAATCCATCTTCTGAAATGTTTCAGTACTTCATCATAATTTTCAAGCTTTAGTTTACTTTCGGCAAAAAGTTGAATTTTATCAGTATTGCTCCAGGAATAGAATTTTACAGGTTCATCACCTATCCATTCAATGAATTTTTTTATTGCAATGTTGAAAACATCTGCATTTTCTTTCTCAAGAGTTTTCATTGTTATTCCTGTTATATCGGTTATAATCGGAGATATACGCTGGTTAAACTGTGGCATTACATATATGTCAAAACGGTCAGTAATTTCAAGATTTTCATTAAGTCGTACTGCTCCTATTTCAATTATTTCATTTTTCAGACCTTTACATATACTGGAATGACGTTTAGGAATACGATTCATTTCAAAATCAACAACAATATAATTCAAAATTATCAAATCCTTTCAGAAAAATTTATAAGAAAATCCATCATTTTATTTATTATAACATAAAAATTCCTTATTTACAATATTTTATGTATAACTTACACATACAAAAAAATAATACTTTAATTGTAGAAAAAATAGAAAAAATCTGTTATCATTATATTGAACAGGCATATAATTTATTAAAGTTGATAAAAAAGAATTAATAAAATAACATATATTTTATAAAATAGTAAAAAATCAATCTTATGCCTTATTTTTAGGTATATGCTAATGACAACGACGCAAATATATGATATAATAGTTTAAGATGAGAAAATTATAATTAAATGAAAGGAAGTAAT
>JAZKXQ010000176.1:0-2433 GCA_045611725.1 Oscillospiraceae bacterium | reverse complement strand
CTTAAAATATTTTTTTAATGGCAAAATTTTTATATGATGATTATTAAAAACCACTTCTAACATTCCAAAGTTTTCAACAAATATTTTTTGTTTTGTAGATATATCATATTTATTAGAATACCAATATTTTAAAATATCATTTATATCAATTTTTCTATTTTCAGACCAACCATTTTGTTTTAATATTTTGATTACTCTTTCCATATTTATCCCCATTTCTATAATATCAAAAAATATTCAAAAAAATTTCAGTTATATTATCTTTCCATTTAAATAATCCTTCAAAACAAAGAAATATCCATACAATTACTGTTTGAAAAATCCCCATAATTGAAATGATAATATATAATGATTTGTCAATCATATCAAACTTCTTTTTAAATTTTTTATATAACAAACAATGCAGAAAAATAAAAAATATAACAAATAAAAATACAATTATAAATGATATGTATTCATTAATTATACCTAAATGACAAAATTCTGTTACATAAGAACTGATTATTCCTATACTCCAGAATTCAATGAAAATTATAACCAGAGAAATTAATAATGTTTTTATATTATTCATAAATTTACCCCTAAGAACTATTTTTAATAAATATATACTATTTTATATAATTTGTCAACACAGATAAAAATTTGTTAATTATGGCTGAACAGATTCAGGGTAGCTTTATGCTGTCAGTCCTCTCATCTGAAAACAAGCTGTATCTTATCAAAGGCAGTAATCCTATCTGTTTGCTCAACTTCTATGAACTGGGTATATACGTTTATGCATCTACTCAGAGCATTATGATGAAAGCAATTGCAAAGCTTAATCTCGGCAAATACAGAGTTGTCCCAATGAATGAAGGTGAAATCTTTGAAATCAATTCAGCAGGTACTATAATGAAATACAATTTTGATGTAAAAGATGAATTTGACTACATATCTTTATGTTACAGCAGATATTACAATTCAAAATATGAATATGAAAATGAGGATTATGAACTTGATGAATTCCTTGAAACCTGTGTTGATATGGGATATGATGAAGATGATATTTTTGAAATGCTTGACTTGGGATACACTGTTAAAGAAATTGCTGAAATGATATGCTGTTACGATGAGGAAATATAACTATGACAAAGAAAGCTAACAATGAAGGAAGTATCTATAAGGACAAGCAAGGGCATTGGAGAGGTGTTGTAACTGTTGCTTCAATTGATGGGAAACCAAAGAAAAAATATTTCTATGGCAAAACAAAAAAAGAAGTTTCTGATAAAGTAAATGCTCTATTGCTTGAAATAAAAAACAAGACATATATCGAACCTTGCAGAACCACTCTTTATGGGTGGCTCTACACTTGGCTCAAAACTTATTGTATGAATAATATCCGTGCTACTACTCTTGTAAATTATGAAACCTACATCCACAGACATATAAAAAATGATATTGGAAATATCAAACTGTCTGAACTGACATCATATAATATTCAGCTGTTTTATAACAATAAGATTAAAAATGGAAGGCTTGACGGCAAAGGTGGTATCAGTCCGAAAACTTTGAAGAATATGCATAATATGCTACACAACGCACTTAAACAAGCTGTATATCTTGAAATGATACCGAAAAATCCTGCTGAATTTATTACTCTTCCAAAGGCAGTAAAAAATGAAATGAGATACTTTACAGTTGAAGAACAACAAAAACTTCAGGAATATCTCAAAGGCGAAAGACTCGGAACAGCCATACTTCTTGACTTGTATACAGGACTGAGGCAAGGTGAACTGTTAGGCTTGAAATGGGAAAATGTTCATATTGACCTTAATGGTGAAAGCTATATAAAGGTTGTTCAGACAATAAACCGTGTAAAAAATTATGACAACATATCAGATACCAAAACCATTATTGAAACCAACGAACCCAAAACTCCCAATTCAAAGAGGATTATCCCACTTATAAAGGATATAGCCGTTGCTCTTACAGAACACAGAAAAAGGCAGGAAAATTTCTTCAAAGAAAACAACCTGCCTTTTTCTGAATATGTATTCACTTCAACAAACGGAAATGTTATAGACCCTCGCTCATTTCAGATATACTTCAAACGATTGCTCAAAAGAGTTGGGATTCGTGAAATCAATGTTCACGGACTCAGGCATACTTTCGCAACAAGAGCTCTTGAATCCGGAATGGCTGTAAAAACTCTTTCCCAGATACTCGGACATACAAATGTAGCCTTTACTCTTCAGACCTACACCCATATAACTGAATCACTCAAATCAGAAGCTTTAAACCAAATGGACTATTTACTTATAGCAATCCACAAAAACAAAGCAAAAGATTGACAAAAGCATAATTAAGATATAATATAAAGTAAGAGGTGAATAAAATGTTACATAGAGAAACAAGAGAATTATTAATAAAAGCATATGAAAAAAGTCATAATGC
>JAZKXQ010000175.1:0-2670 GCA_045611725.1 Oscillospiraceae bacterium | reverse complement strand
TAACTCCTGCTTCATATAATCCTCTGGCAACCGCCTGATTGCCAAGCATTAATTTACTCATCGAAAAACCTCCAGAATTTTTGCCTTTTCCGGTAAACATTACAGGATATGACATAATATTTATCTATCATTATACCATATTTTTATCAGTTTGGAAATAGTTTTTTTAAATTTTTTTATACAGCATATACTATAAAAACAGAATTTCTGCATTGACAACCATTAAAATATATGATAAAATTTAAATATTATTGTTAAATTAACGTATATAATAGTGGAAATCATTTTTTCACTTTAAAATATTTGACAGGAGCTGATTTTAAAAAATGATATGGGCTAAGGAAGAAACCCTTCCCCGTAAGGAAATTGAGGCTATACAGCTTGATAAACTTCAGAAAACAGTTGCAAGAGTCTATGAAAAAGTTGAGCCTTACAGAGAAAAAATGGACAAGGCTGGTATAAAGCCTGAGGACATCAAATCACTTGATGACCTTAAAAAGCTTCCATTTACTACAAAACAGGATATGCGTGACAACTATCCTTTCGGACTTTTTGCAGTAGATAAAAGCGAACTTGCAAGAATTCACGCTTCATCGGGAACTACTGGAAAGCCTACTGTTGTAGGATATACAAAAAAAGACCTTGAAACGTGGGCAGAATGTGTTGCAAGACTTGCTGTTATGGGTGGTGCTGAAAGCAGTGACGTATGCCAGATTTGTTTCGGATATGGTATGTTCACAGGTGCTTTGGGACTCCATAAAGGTCTTGAACATATTGGCGGCTGTATTATCCCTTCATCAACAGGAAATACAGAAAAACAGATTATGTATATGCGTGATTATGGCACTACTCTCCTTGTAGCAACTCCTTCATATGCTTTGAGAATAGGAGAAGTCGCAATGCAGATGGGACTTAATCCCAAAACAGACCTTAATCTTAAAACTGCTCTCGTAGGAAGCGAACTTATGACCGAAGCTATGAGAAGCGAAATGAAAAAGCTTTATGGCGAAGACCTTGTTGTAACTCAGAATTATGGTATGAGTGAGCTTATAGGCCCTGGAGTTTCGGGAGAATGTACTGAACTTTGCGGAATGCATATAAATGAAGACCACTTTATCGCTGAAATCATTGACCCTGTAACTGAAGAAGTTCTTCCTGCAGGAGAAAAAGGTGAACTTGTTGTAACTTGTCTTTCAAAGGACGCACTTCCACTTATAAGATACAGAACAAGAGATATTACACGTCTTATGTATGAGCCTTGCAAATGCGGAAGAACTACTGCGAGAATGGAAAATCTTAGTGGAAGAACAGATGATATGCTTAAAATAAAAGGCGTTAATGTATTCCCGAGCCAGATTGAAGAAGTAATACTCAAGACTGATGAAATAGGTCCTCACTATGAAATTATAGTTGACAGAGTTAATCATACTGATATACTTAAAATCAGAGTTGAGCTTAATCCTTCAAGTATGACTGATGATTTCACACAGCTTGAAAAAATCAGAAACAAGGTGAGAAGCTCTCTTAGAGTAATGCTCGGTCTTGATGCAATTATACAGATTGAATCTCCTAACACTCTCCAGAGATTTGAAGGTAAAGCAAAACGTGTTACTGATAACAGAAAATCTCAGAAATCATAATGAAAGGATACAGATAAAATGAAACAGCTTACAGTTTTTATTGAAAACAGACTTGGCAGACTTGAAGAAATTACAGATATTCTTTCAAAAAACAATATAAATATTATCTGTATAAGCCTTGCCGATACAAGTGAATATGGAATGTTAAGAATGATTGTTTCACAACCTGCTGCAGCTTATGACGCACTTTCAGCAGCTGGACTTTCTTCTGTTCTTACTGATGTTATTGCTGTAAAGATACCACATCATTTCGGCTCACTTAAATTAATGACAGGTATTCTTTCAGATAATTCACTTGATATACGCTATATGTATGCACTTTCTTCTGGTGCTGATGCAGCTATAGTTATCAAGACTTCTGACAATGAAAAAGCTAAAACAGTTCTTTCAGAAGAATATGAACTTTTAAGTCCTGCGGAAGTATATAATATGTAAAATAATAACAGGAGGTTTCCTGAAAAAAGTGAAACCTCCGACTATTTGACTTTAACACTTTTATGCTTTAAATTCAAATTGATTTAAAGCATACAATCAATAAAATATTTTAAGAAAGGAATTTATAAAAATGGTTCTTTGGATTACCCTTATTATCTATGTCGTTTTTATGGTAGGAATAGGTTTTTTCTATCGTAACAAAACAAAAAATGTAAGCGATTTCGTACTTGGAGGAAGAAATGTAGGTGCTTGGTTTACTGCATTCGCTTACGGCACATCTTATTTTTCAGCTGTTGTATTTATTGGTTATGCAGGTCAGTTTGGCTGGTTGTATGGAACATCTGCAACTTGGATTGGTATGGGAAATGCCTTTATAGGTTCTCTCCTTGCCTGGTTTGTACTGGGAAAAAGAACCCGTACAATGTCAAAATATCTTGAGGCATCTACAATGCCTGAATTTTTTGAAAAAAGATATGACTCAAAGGCATTAAAAACAGTTTCAGCAGTAATCGTGTTCATATTCCTTATTCCGTATACAGCGTCAGTTTACAACGGACTTTCCCGTCTGTTTGCAATGGCATTTGATATTCCTTAT
>JAZKXQ010000174.1:0-1730 GCA_045611725.1 Oscillospiraceae bacterium | reverse complement strand
ACTTAAAGGACGCAGCGGATATGAGTGGATATGCAAATCTTCTTGAAACAGTAACTCCTGCTCGTTTCAAAGTAGGTCAGATGATTGGTGCTACAGGACTTCTTCTCGGTGTAGGTCTTGCAATGTATCGTAGAGTTGACCCCGATAAGAAAAAGAATTACCGTTCAATGTTTATTTCAACAGCTCTTGCAGTATTCCTTACAGGTGTAACAGAACCTATTGAATTTATGTTTATGTTCTGTGCTTTGCCTCTCTATATTGTATATGCTGTTCTTCAGGGACTTGCATTTGCTGTTTCGGGAATTATCGATTTAAGACTTCATTCATTCGGAAACCTTGAATTTTTAACCAGAGTTCCAATGTCAGTTGAGGCAGGACTTACGGGAGATATTATAAACTTTATAATATGCGTTCTGATATTCTTTGCAATAGGTTATTTTGTTTCATACTTTATGATTGGTAAATTCCAGTATGCAACTCCTGGAAGACTTGGAAACTATACAGCAGACAACTCCGACAGTGAAAACAATTCTGAAAAGAAATCAGCGTCTTCTGACGGTCAGCCCGAAAGAATAATAGCACTTCTTGGGGGACGTGAAAATATTACTCTTGTTGATGCTTGTATGACAAGACTCCGTGTAACTGTAAAAAATCCCGAACTGGTAGCTGATACGGAAGCGTGGAAATCAGAGGGAGCATTGGGACTTGTTAAAAAGGATAATGGTATACAGGCTATTTATGGACCTAAAGCAGATATACTGAAATCTGATATTAATGATATTCTGTAAAAGGAGTGATAGCAGTGAAACTGCTTACGCTTAATACCCATAGTCTTATAGAAAAAAATTATTCTCGGAAACTGGCAGACTTTGTGTCTGCCATATCCGAACAAAAACCCGACATTATTGCTTTACAGGAAGTGAATCAGACAATATGCGAAACAGAAATTTCAGAAAAAATTAAAAATTATATTCCCTGCAAAGATGAAATTATAATAAGAAAAGACAATCATATATATAATGTAGCAGAGATGCTTTATAAAAATGGAATTGAATATTACTGGACGTGGTTGCCATTAAAAAAAGGGTATAATAAATATGAAGAAGGAATTGCTGTTATGAGCATTTCCCCGATAATTGAAACAGATATTGTCACTTTAAGTAACATTGATGATTATGATAATTGGAAAACAAGAAAAATTATTGGAATACGCACGGAAAAAAATCCTGATGAATGGTTTTTCAGCGTCCATTATGGCTGGTGGAATGACATTGACGAACCATTTCAGCAACAATGGAAAAGAACAGTTAATCATATGCAGAAATATGATACTGTATGGCTTATGGGGGACTTTAATAATCCGTCAGAGATAAAAAACGAGGGTTATGATATGATAAAGGGAGATAACTGGTATGACAGTTTTCTTCTTGCAGAAAAAAAAGACAGTGGCATAACAGTAGAAAAAGTTATTGATGGTTGGCAGGATAAAATAAAAAATACAGATAGAATGAGAATAGACCATATATGGTGCAATAAAAAAACAGATATAAAAAGTTCAGAGGTAATTTTCAATGGCAGAAATTATTCTGTAGTATCCGACCATTATGGCGTTATGATAAAATATTAAGGAGTGAGTTAATGAGAAGAAGTGCAGGAATTTTATTGTCAATATCAAGTTTACCGTCAGAATATGGCATAGGCTGTTTTTCTGAGGACGCATATAAATTTAT
>JAZKXQ010000173.1:0-4368 GCA_045611725.1 Oscillospiraceae bacterium | reverse complement strand
ACCTTCAACAGCAACCTGTCCACCTTTAAGATTTACTTTGCTGTCTGATTTTACAGAAAATGTTTTTGTTTTTATATCAACAGTATTACTATCTATGCTAACTACTTCTGTTCCACCAATTTTTAATGATATACTTTTCTTTGCGTCTATTGATACTGCACCATTTTTTAAATCCATTTCAAACTTATTTTTTCCATCTTTGTCAGATATTGAAACTTTCTGATTTTCATCATCAAGCATTATGCTTATTTCTTTTATTGTTTTAACTGTTATATTTGATTTATCCTTTGTATCATTTACAATTATTTCATTACCTGACTGAGTTCTGAATTTCTTTATATAATTATCCTTATCAGCAGAATTTGCAGGTAAATTTTCTTTAGAAGTCCATATATTTCCTATGACTATTGGAAAACTTCTGTTATTCATAGCAAAGGCTACTACCACCACAGAATTTACTTCGGGAATCATATAATTTCCATAATCACTTCCACCATATGATGTAAGAACATCTGCCCAGACCTCATTATCTTCTGAACCCATTGTACTTCTCAGCTTTACTTTTACTTTTTTGGGGTGGTCTTTATCATAATTCTGAATTACCTGTCCAAATGTTATTGCAGGAATTACATCTGCATTTCTTGATGATATACTATCTATTAATTTCTCATTTGATATTAAATTATCATTCATTTCAGAATCAACTCCAACCTGTAACTCCTATATTGGTATTAAAATTATTTCCATCTATTTTATGTGTAACTTCTGTAACATTGAATTTATACTTATCAAAAGTATTTTTATCAACACCAGATACAGTTATAACTTTACCTATTTCTATTTCGGGAAGACCTATACACTGTATATTTCCTTTATTAATACTACTAAGAATTTGTTTTGTCTGACTTTCAGCATATTTTTTAGCGTCTGCCGAACTTGAAATATCAGGCATAACTATAACTTTAGTCTGTGGAGATGTTGTTGCACTTTTATATTCAGAAATCTTTACTATACTCTCCCCCGTTACTTCAGTAGTATGATTTTCCTTATCAAAACCTATAACTTTGATTTTTGAATGTTTATATGTTTTACTCAATTTCATACCACAAAGCATTTCGTGTATATCAAGATTTACTATGGGATTACTATCAAATTTATCTTTTATAAAAGCCTCACCTTTGGAAACATAAAACATCTTTCCACATTCACTACATAATCTTTTTATAAAATGCAAATCTGAAATTTTTTCTTCTCTGCTGATAAATTCACGCTTAACCCCAAGATTATCAAGACTCTTTTTAGTAATCAACGAGGAGTACTTTCCTAATATCCCCTTAACTATGTCATCATAAGATTTTTCAACATAATATGCAGGACAAAACTCCTGTTCCATAAGGTTAAGAACATCAAGAGCGATTATGGATATTTCAAAAACCTCATTAAATTCATAATCTATCTGTGCTATATATCCCGAAAAGACCTTTTCAGAACTACTTCCATATCCAAGAGAAATATCTATGGTTGCACCGATTGTTGCAACCTGAGAAAGCGTACTTTTACTATAATCATAAACATTTTCCATAGTTATACGAGCAACAGAAGATTTTTCCATAGATAATTGAATATCAATTTTATTTATATATAATGCTTTATCCTTTTCATTTTTTTCAGCAAGTAATGTTTTTACTTTTTTCCCATTTATATTTACTTCAATACAAGGCACACTGAAATTATTATATTTACTTGTCTGACTCGAATATGTATATTTTGCCATAACACTTCGCCTCCTCACACAATATCTATTTTATCATATTATTATCATTTTGTAAACTATACTATTATAAAAAATATATTTTACTCTAAAAACATTATAAATCTCCCACAGTATTTATATACTATGGGAGATTTATTTTATACAAAAAACACAAAATTAAAATTTATCAATAAGCTTGATAATATATTTTTTCAGTTGTCCTAAATCACTTATATCAATCGTATCATCACTTACAACATCAGCATTCGCCAACTGATTTTCTGAAAGATTCATTGCCTTTATGATGTACTGATTAAGAACTGTTACATCTCTTATATCAATTTCACCATCAAGATTTGTATCACCAAGCAATTTGTCATAATCATTTTTATCAGATGAAACTGAAGTATCTGAAGCAGAAGTTTCTGTAGTTGTTACAGTTGTAGTTTCAGATGATGTGTCTGTACTTGTTACAGTTGTAGCATCTGTTGTAGTTTCAGATGATGTTGCTGTAGTTGTTTCTGCTGTAGTAGTTGTTGCTTCTGTTGTAACAGGTGGTTCTGGTTCAGCAGTTTCATTATTATCAGTAAGTGAAAGGAGATATGTAAGAGGAGAATTCCAGTAAATTGTTATTTCATTTGTTGAGTAACTTTCAGAGTTATCAACATAACATTTTGCAGGTGGAGAATCAACAAGATATGCCTTTGCAGCACTATCTTCAAGACTTGAGTTAACTCCTCCTACCAACATTCCCTTCATAGCCTCGCCCTTTGCCATTGATGGTCTATGATGAGGATTAAGAGGAGAAACTGTTCCATATCCTGTCACATAACACACGCCATTAGGATTCTTACCAAGCAGATAGTTAAGATTATCATTTGCAGAATTAATATACTTTTCTTCACCTGTCAACTGATAAGCAAGACCAAGTATAACACCTGCATTTGCAACTGTCATATTGCTTCCCCAGTTGAATTTTGAAATCGAAACTCCATATCCACCATTATCTGATACTTTTGCAAATGAATTAGCTCTTGTAATTACAGAATTCTTTACTTTCTGATAAAATTCAGATTCAGTATCCACATCTTTCATAGTAAGATATGCTATATTTCCATAGTCACCGACTGTTGACCAGTCAAGACCTGTTCCTAAAGGTAATGTCTGTGCATAATTAAAATATTTCTGGTCTTTTGTTGCCCTGTACATCTGCATAGCAGCCCAGTAACGTTCATCAAAATCGTTTGTATCACCATATTCACCAGTTGTTATATCCGAAGGATTTTCAAAAATTATGCTTGAATTGCCTTCAAGAGCAAGGAATGAAAATGCCTCATTAGCAACGTCAAGACATTTTTCAGCAAATTCCTTATCCACATCATAGTAAAATTCATACGCCATAGCCATTGAAGCACAGAAATCAGCAGTAGCAGTTGTTGAAACAGGTGTTACAATAAGAGTATCTTTTTCAAATTCCGGCATTATGTATCCTGGGAAGTTTTCACAGGTTACTTTATGATATACTCCACCAGATTTGCTCTGCATTTTCAGCATCCATTCAAGTTCATAACGAACTTCATCAAGAATATCTGGTGTACCGTTTCCACTTTCAGGAATACCAAGATTATCACTATAAAGCTCTGGATTTGCCTCATATGCATACAATAAGTCTGCAACAGATTTAGCAGCTGGTACTATATATCTTCCGTAGTCACCAGCATCGTGCCAACCACCACTTACATCTATTTTTTCATTAGTTCCATAAATAACAGCTTCTGTATTATGACACGCTGGGTGACTGAATACACTGTCTGTAATTTCTGTTCCACATCTCTGGAGATAAAGCATTTTTACAGTATCATCAAGAAGATTATCATAAATATTTTCTGAAATTTCAAAAGGATATGATTCATCAAGATTTCCACAAGTAATGTAATACTTTCCTTCAACTGTGATTTCAGAAAAATCTCCATAGAAATTTGTTTCATCAGCACTTGAATTGAATTTTTCTCCATAAAGACTGCCTGTGTAAACAACTTCTTTTGTATCAGCATTTACTACTGAAAATTCCTTTTCATCTGTAATATCTCTGAAAACAGCAATTTTCTTGCTGTCTGGTTTATATCCTATCTGATTTGTAACAATTGATGGTTCATAAGGCTTAAAAGCTTCATAGTCAACAGCACTGTCATCAATAAGCTCAAGAACGACATTATCAATATAGATTGTATGCTCTGGAAGGTCATCTCCCTGATAACCACAGTTGAATACAAGCTTTGTCATTATATCTGTTTCTGCTTCCATTGTGAATGTATAATCAACAGTCTGGGGTTCAGAAGTAAGGTCAAGACCTTTCCAGGTATAAGCCTGATATGTACCACCATTCTGCTGAATCATACCTTCAACATATCTGTCAATGCTTGATGAGATTTCATAGCTGAAACGATAAACACCATTCTGATAAAGTGGAATAATATCATAACAAGCCTGTACAGCATAATTAAGACTTCCTACGGAAGAAATATTCACTGCAAGTTTGCCGTTTTCAGTTGATAAAGCAACCTGACCACCACTCTGCTTATATGTACTCCAGCCCGATGTTCCTGAATCAAATG
>JAZKXQ010000172.1:0-2393 GCA_045611725.1 Oscillospiraceae bacterium | reverse complement strand
CAAAAAATTTTTTTATTAAATGGTAAAAATCGAATATTTAAATGAATAAATCTGTATATTTATATTTTATAGCTGAAACAAATTTATTGATATGCACAAAATAAACCATTCAAATGGAGTTTTTTTTTACATCGTTTGACTTAACGGTAAAAAATTATATATTGACAATTTGGTTGCTATGTGCTATAATCAAAGAGAATTATGAAACAGATACTTGTGTATCTGAAAAATTCAATTTTTTAATCAGGTAATTCAAGTGAATATCACGTGAATTTACTTGGATTGCTTAATTTATTTTTAAAAAGGAAGGTATAAAACAATGAAATCTATTAAGAAAATCCTTGCTGCCGTTATGGCTACAGCTGTTGTAGGTGCTGCTTGTATAATTCCAACAAGTGCTGCTGGTGACACAACTGCACAGTTCTCAGTTGAACAGAAGGTTATTACTGTTGATGAAGCTGCTTCAGCAGTAGTAGTTGAATTTACACTTGATAACGACACTTATATCAATTCTACAGCTATTCAGTTCACTTATGACACTGAAAACCTTGAACTTACAAAGATGGTTGCTGGTTCAGGCGTTCAGGCAGTTGCAGATGATGGTGGTATCAATGCTTCAGCTGGTAACAAGAATAATGCTTCTTTTGCTCTTGCTTGTACTGTTTCTGACCCAGAATCAGCAACAGTATTCGGTGCTTCAGGTCAGATTGTTAAGCTTACATTCAAGATTATTGATACAGATATTCAGCCTGGCGACAAGTATGATATCAGTGCTGTTAACTACAACCCAGTAGTTCAGGCTAAAGACGGTGTTAATACAGAACTTGCTCCTTCATTCACACCTGGTTACATTATGATTAAGGAAGAAGCTACAACAACAACAGAAGCTACAACTACAACAGAAGCTACAACTACAACAGAAGCTACAACAACTACAACAGAAGCTACAACAACTACAACAGAAGCTACAACTACAACAACAGAAGCTACAACAACTACAACAGAAGCTACAACAACTACAGAAGCTACAACAACAACTAAGGCTCCAGAATCAAGCAAGGGTGGTACAACAACAAGCAAGACAACTTCATCACCAACAACAGGTGACACATCATCTGCAGCTGGTATGCTCGCAGTTCTCGGTCTTGCAGGTGCTGCTGCTATAGCTACTAAGAAGAAAAACAAGTAATTAACAATCTTACTGTTAATTCTTAATATCTAAATATCCCCTTGACTCTGTCGTTAATTCGGCAGAGTCATTTTTTTTAACATCTTTATTGACAATCCGTTTATTATATGATATTATATTTATAGATAATTCATATCTTCAGGGCAGGGTGAAATTCCCTACCGGTGGTAAAGCCCACGACCTTAGCAAATTTATTTTGCTTAGCTGATTTGGTGAAATTCCAAAGCCGACAGTATAGTCTGGATAGAAGAAGATTTACAATACAGAAGTTTCTATAAGCCTTCCTTTTTCCGCTCTGATTTTACTGTCTGAGCGGTTTTCTTATTTTTTGGAGGTGTTTTTTTGAATATGAATGAACAGTTTATGTTTAGTGCAATTGAAATAGCTAAAAATGGTATCGGATTTGTTAATCCAAATCCTCTTGTAGGTGCTGTTATTGTTAAAAATGGTAAAATTATAGGCGAGGGATTTCACGAAAAATATGGAGGATTACACGCTGAAAGAAATGCCTTTGCAAATTGCAAGGAATCTCCAGAAGGTGCTGATTTGTATGTTACTCTTGAGCCTTGCTGTCACTATGGAAAAACTCCTCCTTGTACAGAGGCAGTAATAGAGAATAAAATAAAACGTGTGTTTATAGGCTCTGACGACCCAAATCCGAAAGTTGCAGGAAAAGGTATTCAGATGTTAAGAGAAAACGGAATTGAAGTTTATACTCATATCCTTAAAGAAAAATGCGATGAACTTAATAAAATATTTTTTTATTATATCACCAATAAAACACCGTATGCAATTATGAAATATGCTATGACGGCAGACGGAAAAATTGCTACCTGTAAAGGATTTTCAAAATGGATTACTTCTGAAAAATCAAGGGAAAATGTTCATTTTCTAAGAAAAAAAGTTTCTGCCATAATGGTGGGAGTAAATACAGTGATTGCTGACAATCCTATGCTGAATTGCCGTCTTGAAAATTCGTCCAATCCCATAAGAATTATATGTGACAGCAGTTTAAGGATACCAACAGATTGTAATATAGTTAAAACAGCGAATGAAATTCCAACATATATAGCATATGTGAATGACAATGCTGAAAAAATGGAAATTCTTAAAAATTCAGGTGTAAAATTTATAAAAACATCTTCTGAAAATGGCTGTGTAAATCTTAAAGAACTTATGAAAATTCTTGGAGAAATGCAGATAG
>JAZKXQ010000171.1:0-5706 GCA_045611725.1 Oscillospiraceae bacterium | reverse complement strand
AAAAATTTACATTTACCTGACTTCCAACATCAGGCATACTATAAATTCCACCACTATTATTACTATAGTAAGTCAACCATTTTATCCAAAATGAATTTTTAACTTCATTTTCTTCAATATCAAATTTAACTCTTATATCTCCATTTTCTTTTCCTTCGCCATCTATTTCTGTAACTTTGGCTGTTAAAGAAATCCCTTGAATATTATAGTCAAAATCATTTTTACATTTTATATTTTCTTTTTCCGAAACAATGTATTTTTTTATTATAGTCTGATTTTCCCATGTAAATACAGCTTCAGAAACAATATACTCTTTATTTTTTATACTTACTTTATCTCCAATATTCAATACTTCAAATGTATTTAATTTATAACTGAATTTCTGATTTTTATTCATTTCAATTGAATATATTCTTTTATCATCAATATTCACAGCAGACCTGTCAGGTTAACCTATCCAGTAATATTTGCACCTGTTATCAAAAACAACAGGTGCATTAAACATTCCGGCAAGTCTTACGATAAATTTCCAGTCCGTTTCATTATATTTTAATATAATATGTTCAAACTTCGGAAAATCATCACAAAAATTAACCAGACTTTTATATTTTTTAAGTAATGGAGTTACTATGCTTTTTAAATCCTGATTTTTTTCCTGAAAAATCTTTTTTTCAGTTTCATAATCTGCCTTACAAGAATAAGATTTAAGAGATATATCACACAAATTATTGTCATATTGATGAATCAATCTGATATTTTCAATATATCCGATAAATAGTTCTAAAGTTTTATCCTCATCTTTTTCATAAATTACAACCTCATTATCAATCAATTCAAAAATATTTTCGCAATCTTCTGAAGAAATACTACATTTCAAATCAGCAGTACTATGACTGCTGATTTTTTTGGATATTGTTAATTCCTCAAGTGCAATATAATCAAATCCCTTAATTTCAATGTAACTCATATTTTCAATTTCCTTTATTCTTCTGATTCAACTATTTCGTTACTCTTACACAAAAGGTCTTCCATTTTATCGAATTTCTGCTTTATGATTAATCTATATTCCGTCATATCATCGCCTTCAGCATTTTTTTCTGAAAAATCAACAACAAAAGCATTTGGAAATTCATATATTCTTCTTGCTACATTGCTATCTTTTATATTATAAAAAACTGCTTTTCGATATGCTTCTTTTTTCTTTGAAGATGTTAAAGCCCATTTAACAAGTTTCTCTGAAATTTCAAAATCCTTATCTTTAAGATGACCTGAAATAGTCAAAATTGCACTATTTTTTTCAGTCTTTGCCATTGCATCATCAGGGCTATCAAGCTTAAACTCATATTCTTTAACATCAAGCACCAGCATTGTTTTTAAATCAGTATCCTGAAATTCAAATCTCATAAAAATTTACCTCCAATTATTTTTTTACCTTAACAGTAACTTTCTTAGCCACACCCTTTAATTTAAGTAAAAGTTCTGGCTCATCACTGTCTTTATTTTCAAGATGAATATCATCGCCTTGCTGAAACAGACCATTTACACACTTTTCAGACTTTGACCATATAATCATCTTTGCGTCTTCATTAATTACAGATTCAATGTCATCAGCATCATACCCATTATTCTCTTGGAACTGATAATCCAATAAGCGTTTTATGTATGTTGCAACAGTACGTTTATATATTGGCTCAAACATATTAGTTTCTGATTCTTTTTCAAGACTTCTTGCTGTCATAACAGTCACATTCTTTGAACCTTCTGAACAGAACTGAAATCCATGCATTTCTTTTCTGATTTCATCTTTTATTTTATTTGAATATCCACTTATTTCAACACTTAATGTTGTAGGCACTGAAGGACTGTTTGACTCCACATCAAATCTTACTCCTGGAATTTCTTTGGCAACATTAAGTTTTCTTGCTGAAAGATAACTTGGATTCTGATATGCACATACAAGACCACACGCTGTAAAACAAGCTCCAATCTGAATATCAGGAGTATTATCTATATTTGTTTTTCTTTCAGATATTATTGTAAAATTAGGATAACAAGGTATTGCTATATCACTATAATCCATACCCTCTAATGATTTAGTTATGTCTATATACTTACTAATTCCCTCACTTGCTATACTTGAAAAAGAACATTCACCATTTGTTTCAAAGCTAAAGAAAGTCTGAATTTCATATTTTTTCATAATACTAAGCAATAATTTAAGATTTGTCTTGGAAACAGTTTCATTCATTGATGTATCAAAATCATCATAGCTATCACCAAATATATCATCTTCTTCATCATCTTCACTGCTATCAAGACTTACATTAGGAACTATTGAAAACCATATTGCATTATTAACATTTCCTGTTGTATTATTTGTATGCTCAAAAAACGCTTCCCATCTTTCAGAATCAATTTCATCAGAGTTACAGTTTGCAATAAACAATGAGGGTTTCATACCATCTTCAATATTTCTATGCTGTTCAAAGAATACCTTAACCCCCATAACAATCTCTATAAGCTGTTTAGCCTGTTTAGAAAATTCCATAGAATATTCTGCATATATATTGTTAAATTCATTATATTGCTTTTCAAATTTATCTCTTAACTCAATTGTATACTCCTGAGGCTTGACAGGTGATGAAAAAGTCTGTAAAACCATACTTCTCATACCATTAACTGATAAAAGATAATTTTTCTTTTCCTCAACATCATAACATTGATTAAGTTTATCTTCAATAAGCTCAGCCTGAGCATTTGTTGATGACTTACTTTTATCTTCTAAATCAGAATTGTCATTATTTTTTTCAACAGCTTTATATTCTATACCATTTTCATTATAAGTAAGAATTGCAGTTTTTACTTCTTCAGAATGCTGACCACTTTTATCAGCAAGTAAAATTTTATTTGCTTCATCAACATATTCCTTACTCTGTTCTATAAGATATGGCAGAAGATTCATAGGGTTTGAGTAATACTGACGAGTTGAAGAAATTTCTTTATTAAGTTTCTTTTCTGATTCTTTTCTCTGAAGCTGTGTTTCAGCCTCGATACATTGTTTTGCAAGATACTGAATATCTTCCTGTTTCTTCTTTATTTTCTTTGCCATAGTTTTGGCGCTCAACAAATCAATACATTCCTGCCAGTTAAAGTCAACATCTCTGTCTGACTTAGTTTCAATTATTTTTGAAATCATATCAACAAGAGCATTATTTTTATTAAGATATATAGCTGAACTTGTTTCATCTCTTTTGTCAATAGAAAAAGATGTCCTGCCATTTGTAGTAGCTGTCATATATACTACTGGTTCAAATTTCTGCAAAAATTCATTAAAGGAACTAACTTTATATTTAGAACATATATCTTCAAATTTCCTGTCATCAACTGTACAATTAAGAACTGTATTCATACTTTCAACATTTCCTGTTATTTTTGAAAACAGTATTGCAGTATTAGTCTGTTTGATATGTTTTATTTTCAAATTTATCAAATCCTTTCATTTTTAAATCAGTTTTAATTCCAAGCCCTTAGAAACATTTCCGATATTCTTTTCATCAGATACTACATATTCTATAGTGTCTGAATTTACAGCTCTTATATAGACTGTTTTCTCAGCATCAATTTCAGATATTCTGCATTTATATCTTGATGTTTCCGCTATAGGATAGGAATCATTTCCTTGTGGACTCTGTGTATAATAAATTTCAAAATCACTTTCACTTGCTGAAATAAATGGAATCCATTCACTATATTTTGTATTCGGAGTAAGTTTAGGCAACAAAACTTTCTTTTTCTTTCTTCCAACGTAATACTTGAATTTTATATTTTCATCTGAATTTCCTATAATCTCAGATACAAATTTAATGGAACTACCACTTTGACAATCAAGAAGTCCGAACGCCACACCTGTTTTACAAGTTGGCTTTATCCATTTCTGTGTTTCATCATATTTTATTATTTCATCTGCTTCAGCAGTTCCCAAAGGAGGAAGTATTGTATAAAAATCCTCAACATCTCTTTCACTGTTCTGTTTTACAAATTCACTCAGACATTCATTGAACATTTCCTTTACTATTGGTGAACGACTTGAATTTCCAGCAAGAAAAATATATACCATTTTAAAATCATCAAGAGAATATCCTGATGGCATATTTGAAATCGCTGATTTAAGACCACTTAGAAAGTTTTCAACACCATTTTTTATATTGTTTCTTAAAATTGTATCTAAAATCTGATAATCAACACTCAAATCAGCATCACTTATATAAGAACCATTTATATCATACAATGAAACTTTTAATACTTTTTCTGCCTTATCAATTTCAAATTCAGAATAATTTTCCCAGAATGGTCTTAATGATTCTTTAATACGAAACATATTTAATCTTGATAAAACTGTTTCAGATACAAGAACTTCGTTTAATGGACACTCTTTAACGCTTACAGGTTTAACAAATGGAATATTTCTTTTCTGAACTTCCGTCTTATTCTGCATAAATACACTATATGCCAGTAATTCAAGCAGATTTTCTCCACCAAGATACCTGTCACCCACACTCTGAAAACGAGTTATCCTGTAATCATAACGGTCATCATCTTCCGGTTCATTTTCCCATATTCCATAATCATAGTCAGAAGTACCGCCTCCGAAATCAAAAACTCCGTAAAGAATTTTTTCATCATCTTCAGGGTCAATCTGGTATTCCTGCAATGCACATACAGCATAAGCAGCCGGTTCACTTGCTGTTAAAGATACTCTGAATCTGCTCATTATTTCTTCATTTTCAACAACAGCCTTCGGCAATGATTTTTTCAGACCAATTTCAAATGACTTTCTGATTTTTTCGCATATATTCTTTTCATAAGTTACAGGATATGATAATATATAGTCAATACAAATTCCTCTATACATATTATTTATATACAAGCCAATATAATAAGCATAGTAAACAACAGGATTTATATCATCATCAGTTATATCTTCAAAAGATTTCAGATGTTCAGTATGTCCTTTTCTGTCACATATGACAGTATGCTTTTTCTGACCATCAGCCCATTGTTTGAGTTCAGAGAAATATGAATAGTATGTATTTGAATTTGACATATTATCAAACATCGAATTTTTTGCATCTATTGATACAACTAAATCCTGAAATTTAGTATCTGGTCTTCCTGTACTGCTGTTAAAACTTTGAATAAAAGACTGAATATCAATAAATTCCATAAATGTTGGATTTTCAAAATGCTTGTCCTCTATTTCAGAATTAATATTCGATGTACCTATTCTCATAGGTATTTTATCATCGCTCATTCCCTGATATACAACTATTGTACTTTTAGTACCAAAATCAATTGCAACAGTATATGTATCTTTAACATCAAGCAATGGATTTCTTGCAATAAAACCTTCTTTTGTTTTATAAATATCCTTGCCCTCTGACTCCTGTTCATTCCATAAATCCCAATGACCTAAATTGAAATCATAAAGCCTGTCTTTCTGATAAGCAGTAAAATTGAAACGGTCTACATCACATTCAAGCAGTTCTTTTTCTCTGCCCGAAAGATTATTAGACCTGTTTAATAACCTATTTTTGAAAATTATATATACCACAAATCAAAGCGACACGCAGACCAAGTTTTTTTCTTTTATTTCTATAACGAGAAGATAATATTTTAAACCTTTTTATATAGCAATTAATATGTTCG
>JAZKXQ010000170.1:0-2662 GCA_045611725.1 Oscillospiraceae bacterium | reverse complement strand
GATAATTTGATATTTTTGCTGGTTTTCTTGCTTTCGGCATCAGATGTTCTATTTTTCCATACTGTTTTCTTGTTAACTTCATTTTCTTATTTTACACTATTTTTCTTTCTTTGTAAAGTTTTATGTTAACAGGCTCTAAAGTAATCCTGCTGTTCTTTAAAATTATTTGCAACTATATACATTTGTTCATTAAACTGAGTTCTGTCATCTAAACATCCAAGTTCATCAAGTTTTTGCAGATAGAATACAGCTTCATTGTGCTGATTGTTCTCTATAAGCGTTAACACATAATCATATATTGATTTAATCATAAGTACAGAAGATTCTTCATTATATTCCTGATTAGTAAGATATGTAAATACAATTATCGCGTGAATATAATTTTTATTTTGGAAACAGATATTTCCAGCATCGTATAGCTTACTATTTGATTTATTATTAGCTCCTATTGCTTCAATATATTTTTCATTATTATCAAACACATCATTATAATTATATTTAAACGAATCAAAATAGATTCCTGAACTATTATTAACAACTGTTGGTTTAGAATTATTGACTGATGTGATAAATATTATAGAAGCTATAATATCAGCAATTGCGAGAACAGTAAATATTATTCTCAATGCAATATGTTTTTTAAGAACGAACATTAACACAGCTATTACAATAAGAATTACACCAACTGATATTAAAACAATGGATATAATCTGATTACTTTTAGCTGATTTTCCATTTAAATTTACTGTATTTTCTTCAACAGATAATCCTTCAATAGTTACACTTTCTGAATTTTGTATATTTGCTGATAAAGGTTCTACAGGTATAAAAATGAAGTTGTTTTCCTTTGCATAATTTTCTGCTGCACTTCCCTTAACTCCATAGATTATAAAGCCATCCATCTTATAATTATCTTCAAGATAACCAACAGCATAATCATCTATTTTTTCAACACTTTCAGGAATTTCAATACCTTTAAGGCTTATACAATTTTTAAATGCGTTCTCCCCTATTTCAGTTACTGAATCTGAAATAATTACAAAATTAAGTATATTGCAGTCTTTAAATGCATTTTCAGGTATTTTGGTTACATTTCTTCCTATAAATGCAGATGAATAAGCTGTAGCGTCTGAAAAATCATCATTTGACAACGCAAGAAAAATTCCCTTACCCTTTTCTGATGTATTTCTTATTGAAAAAAGTTTTTCTTTTATTATTTTATCATATTCCTGTTCTGAATAAACTTCTGTTTCACCATTGATATTAAATAAAATAAGTTTTCCATTAAAATCTGTTTTATAATCTGAAATATTTATACTTTTAGTACTTGGATATGCAATTTCACCTCCATTTTCCATTGAAATCCATTTGACTTTTCCATCTTTTTGACCAACTGTAAACATATATTCGCCGTTTGAACATTCAGAATAAACATCTTTTTTTACTTCTATTCCCTGTTCGGAAATATCAAGCAAACGAACTTTATAATGTTTTTTATCTTCTGTCAGATAATAAAGAGCAATTTCATATTTTCCATCATCATCAAAATCTGCAATCCACGTTCTTGAAAGATTAAACATATATTCATCATTTATAACAGTTTGTGGAACTTCTTTCAGATAGTCAAGCATATATTTAAGACCATTTTCATAAGGAGAAGCAATTATTGGTACATTTTCCGATGTATTATCTTCCTCTTTATCTTCAACAACAGGAGTACTTTTTTCAATTGCAGTAAATGTAATTTTATTATATTCATATTCGCTTTTTATCTGTTTTACAAAGTTTTCAGCAGCACTTCCAACAACACCCTTTACTTCAAAAGAAGTATATTGATAGCTATCCTGTACACCAGATATAAAAACAAATGGATATTTATAGTAGTATTCTTCACCTAAATCAACAGGAATAAATTCCTTTACAGTTGATGGAATGGTAATAGAAGCCGAGGAATCAATATCAGGATGTGAACAAAATGTTTCATATGCCATAAAAGCTGTCTGATATATAGATTCAACACTGCTTGGGACTACATAACTATCAAGAGATTTTCCACCAGGATATATAATAAGCTGTGACATATCCTTTGAAAAAAGAACCCCATCTTTTGAAGCATAATATTTATTATTTTCATCAACTACAAAATTTTCCACCTGACATTGAAAAGCCATTGGATGAATTGATGATACATTTGCAGGTATTTCAATTGTTTCAGCATATGCACTTGTATAGCTCTTAGCTCCTATTATACCTTCTCCGATTTCTTCAAGAGTTGACGGAAATTTAATTTGCATAGGTGATATACAACCAGCATAAAAACTATAATCTTCTACATATGTAATTCCTTCCTCTATTATAACCTTACCATCTCTAGCAGGATATTCAGCAGTACCAATATAATCAAAATACTTATCCCAAGGTGATTGACAATTATTATAATCATCCATTCTTCCTTTTCCACTTATAACAAGTACTATATTAGCATAATCATAAATGTCACCATCACTATACATCGTCCATTTAACATTTTGTCCACAGCTTCCTGAGCCTATTACTTCCATATTAGCTACTTCACTTGGAACTGATGGAGCATTAACTTCATTTAATTTCAAAGGAGTTTCTTCATTTTATTCTTCAATTGTGTAATTAAGACTTTTTACAT
>JAZKXQ010000169.1:0-1776 GCA_045611725.1 Oscillospiraceae bacterium | reverse complement strand
GTTGTACTCATAATCAGCTATATCAACTTCCTGATATTCAGAAGTTTTTATATCAAGAGTTATATTTTTATTGGTTATCAAATCAGAAAAATAAAGCATATCATTTTCAGAATTGTATTCAAAATTTGCAATTGATATATTTTCATAATCATTAAAAGGGTAGATTTTATTAACTGCATTTTCTGAAAATTCAAATATTCCATCACAGGAACTATACCCTATAATTCTCATATCATCGGTAATAGCCCAGTCTGAAATATGTGACATATCGGCTTGAAAAGTTTTTTCGATACAACAACCTTCACCTTCAGCCATTGAAATAAGATTAATTGTATCTTCCAGAATAATTATGTAATATAATTTTCCATCTGAAATTTTAAGTCCATATATTTCATCATATCCTTGTGGTATTTCCCAGCCATTGTTTAATTTATTACTCCTGAAATTGCATTTTTTTATGCTCTGACTTACTTTTTTATCGTTTTCACAGTTTTTTGAAACAAGACTTACATAAACTTCTTCTCCATCAGTAATAAGTTCGGAAAAAGTATTATACATATTCTTTTTATTTTTTACAGGATATTTTATCAAATCAATCTCATTTCCGTGATAATCAGAAAGAATTACTTCAAGTTTATCTTCTGTCATATTTGCTGTGACTATATTTTCAGATACGCTTTTAACATCGGATATTATATCAAGCTTTTTATCATCTGTATTCATCACAGAAAATGAGAGTATAAGTGATACTGCTGATGCAATACTTACAGGCATTATCAATTTTTTTAGTTTTTCATTCACTGATTATCACCGCCTTTTTTTAAAAGCTTGTCACAAATATAAATATAATTTGCTGAAATCAAATCTTCTGGATAGTTCTGAATAATTTCAATAAATATATTTCTTGCTCCTCTGTAATCTTTCATCATATACAATTCAACTGCATTTTCAAATTTTTCTTTATAGATACGTTTATTATTTTTATGATATAAATCATCTCCATTGAATACTTCGTATATTTTTGACAATGAATTAATACCTATAAACCTTGTATCAAATATTTCAAAGAAATTTTCTGTTCTGCTTACAAGCTTATCTGTTACTATGAGATTACATTCCTTATAGAAATCACTCAAATTTATTTTTTCCTCTGAAAATGAAAATGACATTCTATCATTATTTCCTATTATCTCAAATTCTACATTTTCAAATGAAACTACTGACTTCACAGATATTTTATATTTAAAGTCGTCCATAATTTCGCTCAAGGATACTGCCGTTCTTACTGCATTATTATATTTTTCAGTATAAAATACTTTAAGATTATGCCTGTCATAATGAGCGATAATTCCATTATACCTTTTTATTATTTCAAATGCATTTTCAAAAAAACTGTTAACAATGCTTACAAATGAATGTTCTTCTATATTGACATCTTCAATATTTATCTTTATATCAAGAACTGCAAGTGGTACATTATTTTTATCACCAAGCTTTATTTTTGATATATCAGCTTTATTAAGTATTCCACATATTTCTGACGGAATATAATGTTCATAGGATTTACTCAAAATTTTCATTCCTGAAATTTTTTCTTTCAGAGCCTTTGATATAAGATTAAATTCTGATGATAATTCTGTTATCTCATTATTTCCTTTAACATCAACAACAGCTCCTACATTACCATATGTAAGTTCAACAGCTTTATCTTTAAGCTCCTGCAAAGGTTTCATAAACAAAATAAGAACTATTGCTATTATCTCAACAACTATTATC
>JAZKXQ010000168.1:0-2537 GCA_045611725.1 Oscillospiraceae bacterium | reverse complement strand
ACTGATTTATGACAGAGTTCGCTTATATTAAGATTGTTTACAGTAACTGCAAGGGATTCTTTTTTAAGGCGTTCTCCATTACATTCAGGGCATAATTCCTCGCTCATATAGGAGGATATTTCATCTTTTGAATAATTACTGTTAGTGTCCTTGTATCTGCGTTCAAGATTATTTATAACTCCCTCAAAAGCAACATATCTTGTACCACCACCGAAGCTTTCAATAACATTCAGTTCAAGACGTTCTCCCTTTGTGCCGTAAAGGAAAATATCAAGCTTTTCCTTTGGCAAATCCTTAACAGGAGTATCAAGTGATACATCATATTTTTTTGATATTGCCTTATAGTACATCATAGCATATGACTGGTCATCAAGAGTATTCCAGCCCGAAGCTTTAATAGCACCTTGTCTTATACTTAAATTTTTATCGGGAACTATTATATCCGGGTCAATTTTCTGAAAAAATCCAAGACCTGTACATTTTTCACAAGCACCAAAAGGATTATTGAATGAAAACATTCTCGGAGTAAGTTCAGGTATACTTATATTATGTTCTGGACAGGCATAATTTGAAGAAAAAATCATCTGTTCTCCGCCGATAACATCTACTACAAGCATACCATCAGATGCTGAAAGAGCAGTTTCAATACTGTCTGTAAGTCTTGAATTCATTTCCTTTTTTATTACAAGACGGTCAACGACTATTTCAATTATATGCTTTTTATTCTTGTCAATTTTTATATCTTCCGAAAGGTCATATATATTTCCATCAACTCTTATTCTTGCATATCCCGAACGCCTTATTTTATCAATTTCCTTTGTATGCTCTCCCTTTCTGCCTTTTACAAAGGGAGCAAGAAGCTGAATTTTAGTACCTTCGGGCAAAGCAGAAATCTGGTCGGCAATCTGGTCAACACTCTGCTCTTTTATTTCTCTGTTGCATACAGGACAATGAGGAATACCAATTCTTGCATAGAGAAGCCTTAAATAATCATATATTTCGGTAACTGTACCGACTGTTGAACGGGGATTTTTGGAAGTAGTTTTCTGGTCGATTGATATTGCAGGGGAAAGTCCTTCAATGCTGTCAACATCTGGTTTTTCCATCTGTCCGAGGAATTGCCTTGCGTAAGATGAAAGACTTTCAACATATCTTCTCTGACCGTCAGCATAGATTGTATCAAAGGCAAGAGATGATTTTCCCGAACCTGAAAGACCTGTCATAACAACAAGCTTATCCCTTGGGATTTCAACATCAATATTTTTAAGGTTATGCTCTCTTGCACCCTTTATAATAATTTTATCTATCATAAAAAATATCTCCTTATAGTTTTGCACGGTTATGCACATTTTGCACATAACTTTAAAAACTGAGTAAATAAAGGCTTTAAGTATGTTTTGCACATTTGCACGTTTTGTACGCTTGTTATAAATTATTTTTTAATTCTTCAATTCTGTTACGCAGAATTAATGCCTGTTCAAATTCAAGCAGTTTCGCAGCTTCTTTCATCTGTTTGGTAAGACTTTCTATTTCATTTTCTATTTCGGATTTGCTTATTTTTTTGTTTTCGGAAATATTATCATCTTTAACTGTTATTTCTATTACATCTCTTATATCTTTTCTTATAGTCTGAGGAATTATTCCATTCTTTTTATTGTATTCTGTCTGTATTTCACGTCTTCTTGATGTTTCAAGAATAGCACGTTCCATAGAACCTGTTACAACATCAGCGTACATTATAACTTTTCCGTCAGCATTTCTCGCAGCTCGTCCTATAGTCTGTATAAGTGAAGTTTCACTTCTTAAAAATCCCTCTTTATCAGCGTCAAGAATTGCTACAAGCGATACTTCGGGAATATCAAGACCTTCTCTTAAAAGATTTATTCCGATAAGAACATCAAATTCCCCAAGTCTTAAATCCTTAATTATTTTCATTCTCTCCATTGTATCTGTATCGCTATGCATATAACGTACTTTTATTCCTATATTTTCAAGATATGCAGTTAAATCTTCAGCCATTTTTTTAGTAAGAGTTGTTACAAGGACTCTTTCATTCTTTTCACTTCTGATATTTATTTCAGATATTAAATCTTCAATCTGTCCGTCAATAGGTTTTACAATTACCTCTGGGTCAGTAAGTCCAGTAGGGCGTATAACCTGTTCAGCAATCTGAGAAGATTTTTCCCTTTCAAATTCAGAAGGTGTGGCACTTACAAAAACAGCCTGATTGACGTGACTATAAAATTCATCGAAATTAAGAGGACGGTTATCATATGCACTCGGAAGTCTGAAACCATAATTTATAAGATTATCTTTTCTTGCTCTGTCACCTGCATACATTCCCCTTATCTGTGGGAGTGTAACGTGGCTTTCATCAACGAACAGCAGGAAATCCTCCGGAAAATGGTCAAGCAAAGTCATAGGAGTACTGCCTTTTGGTCTGCCTGACATAATTCTTGAATAGTTTTCGATACCCGAACAGAAGCCTGTTTCCTTTAACATTTACATATCATAATGTGTACGCTGGGAAATTCTTT
>JAZKXQ010000167.1:0-12682 GCA_045611725.1 Oscillospiraceae bacterium | reverse complement strand
TTGACTATTGAATTATTATGGGATATTTGATGATTTATCAGTTAAAAAGGAGGATTTCCGTAATTTTTCGGAATAATTATTTATGTCTAAACTGCCTACAGCCAAAATGAAAAAACGTTCTGATATTGGATTCGGATTGCTTATGCTCCTTGCAGGAGCTATAGTTGTAAAGCTGTTTACGGTATCTGTTGTTGATAATGAAATGTTTCAGGAGTATGCCAATAACAATCAGTTCGGCTCTATAGAAATTTCAGCAAACAGAGGCACTATACACGATTCAAACGGAAGTATCCTCGCTAAAAGTGCTACTGTTTTCAAGGTCTTTCTTGACCCGTCAAATTTCAGAGAACACGAAAAAAATTATAGTAAAAAAGATAAAATAGTAGAATTTATTACAAGTACTCTTGATATAGATGAAGAAACGCTTCTTAAAAAAATGGAGGCAAACAATCAGTATGAGGTTCTTCAGACCAAGGTTGAATCTCCGATAGCAGATAAAATAACAGCATTTACAAAGGAAAATAAAATAAGCTGTATAAGTCTTCAGGAGGATACAAAAAGATACTATCCACAGAATGAACTCGCAGCGTCGGTAATAGGCTTTGTAAATTCGGACGGTATCGGACAGTATGGAATAGAGAGCTATTATAATGAACAGCTTTCGGGTATTCCTGGGAAAGTTATATCTGCAAAAGATGCAAACGGAGATGAAATGCCTTATAGATATTCAAAGCTTTACGAGGCACAGGAGGGAAATTCTCTCTATCTCACCATAGACAGCAATATTCAGTATTATCTTGAAAAGAATATTCAGGATATGACAAATGAGTTCAAGCTTGACGCAGGAGCTTGTGCTATAATGATGAATGCCAAAACAGGAGCAATCTATGGAATGGCAACGACACCTACATTTGACCTTAATAATCCAGCTGATATAACTACGGAAAGCGTTAAGCAGTACATAGATTCCCTTTCGGGAGATGAACAGTCTGAGGCTCTTATGAATGCAAGAGCATCACAGTGGAAAAATAAATCTGTTACAGACAGATATATTCCAGGTTCAGTATTTAAAGTTATAACAAGTGCAGCTGCTATCGAGGAAGATGTTATAGATGTTGATACAAGCAATTTTGAATGTACAAATACAATAAATGTTTCAGGAATAGATATGCACTGCTGGAATTATCCATACAGTGCCCACGGTTCACAAACATTCGTACAGGCACTTACAAATTCCTGTAACCCTGCATTTATAGAAATAGGTCAGAGGCTCGGAGCTGATAAATTTTATTATTACTTTGAAGCTTTCGGACTTACTGAAAAAACAGGCATTGATTTACCTGCCGAGGCGTCAAGCTTATATCTTTCAGCAGAGGATATGGGTCCTGTAGAACTTGCGTCAATATCATTTGGTCAGACAAGTAAAATAACTCCTATGGAAATGATGGTTTCATATGCAGCAGCGGTAAACGGAGGAAATCTTGTTACCCCTTATGTAGTTGACAAAATAGTTGATGGTAGTGGAAATGTAGTTTCAAATCACGAAACTGTTGTAAAAAGGCAGGTTGTGTCAGAGGATACCTCAAGGAAAATGAGAGAATCTCTTGAAGCTGTAGTAAATAATAATGGTGGAAGTAATGCCTATATCAAAGGTTATCATATCGGGGGTAAGAGTGGTACATCTCAGAAGCTTGATATGTACAGTGAAGAAAATATGAGATATGTTTCATCATACTGTTGCTTTGCACCAGCTGATGACCCCGAAATAGTTCTGCTTGTAATAGCAGATGAGCCAACAACAGGAGAATATTATGGAAGCGTTGTAGCCGTTCCATATGCAAGAAAAATTCTTGAGGAGGTTCTTCCTTATCTTGGATATTATCCTGAATATACAGATGAAGAAATAGAAAAAATGGATAAGACAGTTCCAGACCTTGAATCCAAAACAGTACTGGCAGCTAAAACAACACTGTCAGAAATGGGTCTTGAATGTGAAGTTGTAGGAAGTGGAGAGGTTATTGCCTCACAAGTACCAACAGCAGGAAGTTCAATATCAAAGGGCGGAACAGTAATTCTCTATACAGAAGGAAATACACATCAGAGAATGACAGAAGTTCCTGATTTTTCAGGCTGTAATATGGAGCAGGTAAATGCACTTATAGCAAATTCGGGACTTAACTGTATAACTAAGGGTGCGTCTGTTGATAATCTTGCTGCTATAGTATCGGCACAATCACAGGAAGCAGGAGAAATGGTACCTAAAGGCACAGTAATTGAATTGACCTTTATAGTTAAAGACCAGACAGGTTAATAAATTATAAGAACAGAAGAAAAGAGAAAGTGGTGTTTTAATTTATGAGATTGTATGAACTTTTAGAGAGTATAATCGAAACTGATATACCCGACAGTGAAATTTCGCTCATTACAGACAATACGGCAAAGGTTAAGGAAGGCTGTATATTCATATGTATAAAGGGAAGAAATTTTGATGGTCACAGCGTAGCAAAGGAAATGCTTGAAAAGGGAGCTTATGCAGTAGTAACAGACCACGATTTAGGAATTGCCAATCAGATAATAACTGATGATACAAGAAAATTCTATGGAAAATTATGCTCAGCGTGGTTCGGACACCCCGAAAGAAAAATGACATTTATAGGGGTAACAGGAACTAATGGCAAGACTACAATGACAAATGTTATAAAGCATATTCTTACAAAGAATGGTCATAAAGTAGGTCTTGTAGGTACTATACAGAATGAAATAGGCGATAAGGTATATCATACAAACAATACAACACCTATGGCATTTGAACTTATGGAGCTTTTCAGCAGAATGGCAGAAGAAAAATGCGATACAGTAGTTATGGAGGTTTCATCATTCGGACTTGAACAGAAAAGAATAGGAGAAGTTCATTTCAAAGGTGCAGTATTTACCAATCTTACACAAGACCATCTTGATTATCATAAGGATATGGAAGATTACTACAACGCAAAAAGAATGTTGTTTGATATATGCGATTTTGCAGTTTGCAATATAGATGATGAATACGGAACACGTCTTTATAATGAAATAGAGTGTGAAAAATACTCGTACAGTACAAAGGGCAAGGCTGATATATATGCAGATGTTGTAAAGCTTAAAGCAGACGAAACATCTTTCTGGTATTGTCAGGACGGCAAATCATATAATATATCAATGAAAATGACTGGTATATTTAATGTGGCGAATGTATCGGGAGCAATTGCAGTATGTTCAAAGCTTGGAATACCGATTGAGAATATAATAAACGCAGTATCTGAATACAATGGTGTAAAGGGAAGATGTGAGGTTATCTCTACAGGCAGGGATTTTTCAGTAATATGCGACTATGCACATACTCCAGATGCAGTTGAAAATATTCTTAAAAGCGTAAAGGAATATACAGAGGGCAGACTTATATGTCTTTTCGGCTGCGGAGGAAACAGGGATAGTGCAAAAAGACCTCTTATGGCTAAAGCAGCAGCTAAATATGCAGATAAGCTTATAATTACATCAGATAATCCGAGAAATGAAAATCCAGAGGATATTATACAGGATATACTTGCAGGACTTTCAGAAAGTGATATTGCATATGATGTTGTTATAGACAGACGGGAAGCTATATATCATTCACTTAAAACTGCTCAGAAAGGCGATGTAATAGTTCTTGCAGGAAAAGGACACGAGGATTATCAGATACTTGCAGATAATGTTCATATTCATTTTGATGAGCGTGAAATAGTAGCAGAGGGTTTAAAGCTTTTACAGTAAGACATACAGGGACAGTATGCTTGAATTGAATTTATCACAGCATACTGTCTTATTTTGAATGGAGAGAAAATGATGGAAAAAATGAAACTTTCCGAGATAGCACAGGCACTCGGACAGAAAATTGATAAGGAAACGGAAATAACAGCAATATGCACAGATACAAGGGATATAATAAAAGGCTGTGTATTTGTTGCTATAAAGGGTGATAGATTTGACGGTCACGATTTTTGTATTCAGGCTGTTGAAAAAGGTGCAGAGGCTGTAATTACCGAAAGACAGATAGAGGGCATAACCTGTATAGTTACAGAGAGTACAAGAAGGGCATATCTTAAACTTGCAGAATATTACAGAAGTAAATTCAGTCCAATACTTGTCGGAGTAACTGGAAGTGTGGGAAAAACTACCACTAAAGAAATGGTATCCCTTGTACTTTCGGAAAAATACAAGACTTTAAAAACAAGCGGAAATCTTAATAATGAAATAGGACTTCCAAAAACTCTTTTCAATCTTGAAAAAGACCACGAGGCAGCTGTAATAGAAATGGGAATGTCACATCTTGGAGAGATAGAAAGATTATCAATGACTTCAAAGCCTACAATAGCAGTAATAACAAATATCGGCTTTTCGCACATAGAAAATCTTCATTCACAGCAGGGAATATTACAGGCAAAAATGGAAATTTTAAGAGGTATGGACGGCTCTGCACCATTGGTTGTATGTGCAGATGATGTGTCACTCTATCCTCTTACATATCAGCTTGGCAGAGAAGTTCTCTCATATGGCATAAATAATCCTGATTCTGATTATAAAGCAGTTGATATAAGGGAAGAAGATGAAAATACATACTTTACAGTAGAATACAGAAACGGCAGAAAAGAATTAATGCTCCCCTGTATAGGCAGACATAATATTTTAAATGCACTTGCATCATTCTGCATAGGCATTAAATCTGGTCTTATGGAAGATGAAATAGCATCAGCATTAAAAAAATATAAGCCGGACGGTTTAAGACAGAATATAGTAAAAAAAGGCGAACAGACAGTTATAATAGATTGTTATAATGCAAGTCCCGATTCAATGAAGGCATCGCTTACAGTTCTTTCACAGCTTAAAAATCCACGAAAAATAGCAGTACTCGGCAGTATGCTTGAGCTTGGCACTATGTCAGAAATGCTCCATAGAAAAGTAGGGGAATTTGCTCACGAAAGCGGAGCTGATAAAGTATTCTGTTATGGTGATGACTGTAAATATACAGCAGAAACATCAGCAGGTCTTGGAACTGATACAGAATACATAAACGATAAGCAGAAACTTGCAGATGCAATTAAATCATATCTTCAGCCGAATGATGCAATACTTTTCAAGGGTAGCAGAGGTATGAAGATGGAAGAAGTAATAGAAATGATATACGGCAAGGAGGAATAAGCAATATATGACATTATTATGGTTAAAACTCGGAGTACCATTGTTATCATTTACAATAGCAATACTTTTCGGAAGATGGCTTATACCATTTATGCATAAATTAAGCTTCGGACAGCCGATAAAGGTAATAGATGGCCCATCCTGGCACGCAAATAAACAGGGTACGCCAATTATGGGCGGATTTATGTTTATACTCGGCTCTATAGTTTCTTGTTTTCTCGGATATACATTATACAGAGCAAAATTCCTTGACATTACAAGCGAGGAAACCTCAAAAAATGCTATGAAACTTCTGATATGCGTACTTTATGCTCTTTCATTCAGTGCCATAGGTTTTGTTGATGACTATACAAAGGCAGTAAAAAAGGATAACAGTGGTATTACTGCAAAACAGAAAATGTTCTTTCAGGCAATATTTTCAGGATTATTCCTCTTTGGTATGCATATGACAGGAGATACTTCAACAGCTATAAATTTCATATTTGCAGAAGTTGATTTCGGAATTTTATATTATCCTGTAATGATACTGTTTATGATATATCTTACAAATGCAGTAAATCTTACAGATGGCGTAGACGGATTATGCGGTTCAGTATCAGTAGTATCAATGCTTGGATTTACAGTTGCAACAATGCTTATTGATATGAATGAAATTTCAATATATGCAGTAGCTATTGCAGGAGGCTGTATAGGATTTCTTTACTGGAATCTTCACCCTGCAAAATGCTTTATGGGTGATACAGGTTCAATGTATCTCGGAGGTGCAGTAGTTGCTATAGGAGTTGCAATGCATCAGCATCTTCTTCTTGTAATAATCGGTATAGTTTATGTATGTGAAGCACTTTCAGTAGTAATACAGGTTACATATTTCAAAATAACAGCAAGAATACATTATAAGAAAACAGGAGAAAAAGGCAAGGGAAAAAGAATTTTCAAAATGTCGCCGATACATCATCATTTTGAAATGTGTAATTTCAGCGAATACAAGATAGTGATATGCTTTTCACTGACAGGAGCAGTAGCGTCAGTGCTTGGTATACTTGCTCTTATGAGTACTCTCTGATAAAAAAACGGGAGGTTATAAATGACTAACCATAAAACCTTTGACCCCTATAAAACATTCAGAAGAAAAGAAAAAAAGGAAATAACAGAACCTAAAGTCAAAAGAAAGACAAAGCTCGGAGGAATAGACCTTACATTCTTTTTTATAGTAATGACATTACTTGTAATAGGGATAGTAATGATGTTTTCTGCAAGTTATGCGTGGGCAGTAAGCAAGGGTATGGAGGGAACATTCTATGCTATGCGACAGCTGATATTTGCAGGAATAGGAATAGTAATAATGTTTATTCTTACATTCTTTGATTATCACTGGTTTGAGAATAAGCCTATTGCATACGGTCTTTATTTAGTTTCATTGGTGTTGTTATGTCTGGTATTTTTCTTTGAACCACAGAATGGTGCACAAAGATGGATATGGATAGGGAATGCGATAAGTTTTCAGCCATCTGAAATAATGAAGTTTGCAATAACGATACTTTTTTCATATCTTATATCAGTCCATTATAATAAAATGGATACATTCACATCTGGAGTACTTCCATATCTTGCACTTCTTGGGATAGTAGCAGTTCTTATGCTTAAACAGCCACACCTTTCGGGAACGCTTCTTATATGTACAATAGGAATAGTTCTCATATTCGTAGGTGGGGCAAGAATGAAACACTTTTTTATAATGATACTTATTGGAATAGTGGCAATAATAGCGTTTGTAGTATTCAAGACGGTTACAGGAGAGCTGACATATTTTATGACACGTTTTCAGTCCTGGCTTGACCCTTTCGCAGATGTAAATGATAAGACGTGGCAGACTTGTCAATCTCTTATAGCAATAGGTTCGGGAGGAGTATTCGGTCTTGGGCTTGGAGAATCAAGACAGAAATATCTGTATCTTCCCGAAACACAGAATGACTTTGTATTTGCAATACTATGCGAGGAACTTGGGTTTGTAGGAGCAATAACAGTAATACTTCTTTTTGCAATGCTTGTATTCAGAGGTCTTTATATAGCTTCAAAAGCACCAGATAAGTTTGGAATGCTGGTTGCAATAGGTCTTACAGTACAGGTAGGAGTTCAGGCATTTCTTAATATTGCAGTAGTAAGTAATTTTATTCCTAATACAGGCATAAGCCTTCCGTTTTTCAGTTACGGAGGAACATCACTTGTAATGTTACTTGCACAGATGGGAATAGTGCTTAATATATCAAGACATTCAGTTATTGAAAAGTAAAAGAAATACGGGGGATTTTTCCCCCTGTGTTTCTGAAATAGAGAAAATTCGGAAAAAGCATTTGTAAATCAAATGTTTTTTCAGGATTTTTACTGAATATATTGACAAAAAAAGGAGAAACAACAATATGAGAGTACTTATAGCAGGAGGAGGTACGGGAGGGCATATAAATCCAGCACTTGCCATAGCTTCCATAATAAAGGAGCACGAGCCCGATTCAGAATTTTTATTCGCAGGAACTCCTTTTGGAATGGAGGCAAAGCTTATACCAGAGGCAGGATATAATTTTGCTCCTATCAAAGTAAGAGGATTTCAGAGAAAGCTTACGCTTGAGAATATAGGAAGAAATATAAAAGCAGTAGCGTATCTGACTACAGCAGGAACAAGAGCTAAAAATATAATAAAGGAGTTTAATCCGGATATAGCAATAGGCACGGGAGGTTATGTAAGTGGCCCTGTAATTCAGAAAGCTGCTTCAATGGGGATACCGTCAGCTATTCACGAACAGAATGCATATCCTGGAGTAACAAATAAAATTCTTGCAAAAAGCGTTGACAGAGTAATGCGCACAGTAGAGGACGCAATGAAATATTTTGCTCCCGAAACTCAGTATACAGTTACAGGTCTTCCAGTAAGGGCAGGAATGTTTGGCATTACGAAAGAAGATGCAAGAAAAAAGCTCGGTTTTGATAACAGTATGTGTATATTGTCATTCGGAGGAAGTCTTGGGGCAGGTTGTATAAATGAAACAATGTCTGAAGTAATAAAATGGCATACTTCAAAGGGCTTGAAGATAAACCATATACACGGTTATGGAGGAATGGGAAAGGATACTTTTCCACAGTTTATGCAGAAAAACAATATACCGATGAAAAGCAACAGATTAAGGGTTACAGAATATATAAATGATATGGACGTATGCCTTGCAGCTGCTGATTTGGTAATATGCCGTTCCGGAGCGTCAACTCTTGCAGAGCTTGAGGCAGTAGGCAGAGGGTCAATTCTTATACCATCACCTATAGTTGCAGGAAATCATCAGTTCCATAATGCAAATGTTCTTGGCAAGGCAGGAGCAGCCGTTGTTATAGAGCAGAAAGATGTTACAGCTGATATTATGAAAAATAAGATAGAGTATTTTTATAATAATCAGAATGAACTTGCAAAGATGTCAGAAAATGCAGGAAAACTCTATATAAATGATACTCCCGAAAGAGTATGGGAAGTAATCAGGAATCTGAAAAATAAAAAGGAGAAATAAAAATGATAAAGCATATAGTAATGTTTAAGCTTAAAGAAGAATTTAACGGAAAGAGTGCATATGAAAATGCTGTTGAGGCTAAAGAAAAAGCAGAAAAGCTTAAAGACCTTGTACCTTACATAAAGGAAATGGAAGTTGTGGTAAATACTGAAAAAGCACCCGACAGCAACTATGAGATAGCATTGATATGCGACTTTGACAATATAGATGATTTGAATAAATATCAGGAACACGAAGAGCATAAGAAGTTTGGAAAATACATAACAGAAATCAGAACAGGCAGAGCTTGTATAGACTATGAATATTAATTTTTTCAGCTGATTATCCCTTAAAATTCACATAAAAACCTTTTTTGCATAAAATACAGTATAAGATTGATTTATGCAAGAGGGTGTGTTTATGTGCAGAAGTTAATAATAAACGGAGGAAGGATATTAAGGGGAGAAATAAATCTTCAGGGAGCAAAAAACAGTTCACTGCCTATAATGGCAGGAGCATTTCTTGCAGATGGAAAATCAGTACTGTCAAACTGTCCTGTACTGAGTGATATATATTCAGCCTGTCGTATAATAAATTATCTTGGGAGCAACTGTGTACTAAAGAATAATACAGTAACTGTAAATAGTATGCAATCCGAACAGAGAAGTATACCAGATGAACTTATGAGGGAAATGCGTTCTTCTGTAATATTTATGGGAGCATTGCTTGGAAAATACGGAGAATGTAAAATTTCATTCCCAGGAGGCTGTGAGCTTGGACCTCGTCCCATAGATATGCATTTGTCAGCATTTAAAAGAATGGGAGTGACAATAAGCGAAAAATATGGTATAATTGAATGTAAGGCTGAAAATGGTCTTAAAGGAGCAAAAATAACTTTACAATTTCCATCTGTTGGAGCAACTGAAAATATAATACTTGCAGGAGTTACTGCCGAAGGTGAAACAATTATTCGAAATGCAGGGCGAGAGCCTGAAATAGTAGATTTGGCAGAATATCTTATAAAGTGTGGGGCTAAAATAAGAGGTGCAGGAGAAAGCACAATATTCATAGAGGGAGTTAAAAATCTCCGTGGCTGTGAATATGAAATAATGCCTGACAGAATAGTTGCATCAACATATATGGCGGCAGTTACAGCAACTGGTGGAGAAATAAAGATAAATAATATAAGATATGCAGATACAGACGCAGTTTCAAGCATATTTGAAAATATGGGCTGTAGAATATATTCATACGGAAATACAGTATATCTTAAAGCTCCGAAAAGAATAAATTCGGTAAGGACTATAAGCACAATGCCTTATCCTGGATTTCCTACGGACGCACAGGCGATAGTTATGGCAGTTCTTTGCAGGGCATACGGCACAAGCATATTTGAGGAAAATATCTTTGAAAGCAGATATAAGCACGTTGATGGACTTCTGAGAATGGGAGCAGATATAAAAGTTTCCGGTAAAACGGCAGTTGTTGTCGGAAAAGAAAAGCTTTATGGAGCAAAAACAGATGCTACTGACCTTCGGGGAGGTGCTGCACTGGTTGTTGCAGGACTTTCAGCAGAAGGAATAACAGAAATAGGTGATATAAAGCATATCGACAGAGGATATGAAAACATAGAGAATGTACTGTCTGCTCTTGGAGCAGAAATAAAGAGAAGCGACTGAGTTTTTTTGAGGTGCATAAAAAAATGAGAGATGTAATAAAAACTGATATGAATAAAATGAACAACAGCAAGAGAAACCGCAGACGTCAGAGAAATAATTCTCTGTACTATCTGCTGGTTTTACTGCTGGTTGTAGGTATGGGAGTTGCTTTGTCAACCACAGTACTTTTCAATATCAGTGAAATACAGATAGTGGGACAGTCGCAATATGTTCCTGATGATATAAAAATAGCGTCAGGAGTTTCAAAGGGCGATAATCTTGTAAGAACAGATGTAAAGGAGATTCAGAAAAATGTAATGAGCAGTCTTATGTATGTCGATTCCGTAAGAGTGCGTAAGGATTATCCCGATAAAATAATAATAGAGGTAACTCCAAGCATACCAACTGCAATGGTTGAAAGTAAGGGAATGTATCTTCTTATAAGTGAAAGTGGAAAAATACTTGAAAAGATGGCTTCACCCGATGCAAATGTTCCTCTTGTAAAGGGATATACTCCTGCAATTGATATAGTAACACAGTTTGTATACAGTGAAAATGAAACACAGGATAGAATTTTAAAGACTATATGCGAACAGATTGCAGAACAGGAGCTTTATTCTATTGAAGAATTTGATATGAGTGATATTTATTCAATTTCTGCATATTATGATGACAGAATATCAATAAGACTTGGAAATTCGGAAGAACTTGACTATAAGCTGAGATATGCAATGCAGATACTTAATGAACAGTTGCCTGAAAATAAAGAGGGTTATCTGATATTCAGGTCAAACAATCAGTATCAGTATGTTTCAAAGGAAGATATGGAAAAGCATATTCAGGAAATAGCTGAATCTTCTGGAATAGCTCTTGAAAGTGAAAATGTTGAAACAGAAGTATTTTCAACAGATGAAGAATTATCCGAAACGGAAACTTCATAAAATTAAGAATAATATAAAAATATGTATTATATTATGTTAATACATTACATTAATTAGGAAAATGTTGCAAACACTATAAAAAAATACAGTTTTTTTTATAATATGCACTTGAAATTAAATCAGATGTATGATAATATTATATTATGTATTTTGATATTCTAAATGAAGGAATGAGAATATTGGTAATAGAACCGTAGGAACTATGGAGATAGCTTGGTAAAAATATCTTTCCGTCAGGAGAGAGTTCCCAAGAATCCTGTGACTTTAGTCGTGGGAGGTTCAGAATAGATAATCAGTCTTTTCAGAGAGTGAGTATAAATGTTTAGGAGGAGTTTAAATGACAGGCTTTGTTTTTGAAAATGACGCTTTTGACCCAGATGTAAATATTAAGGTTATCGGTGTCGGCGGCGGCGGTGGTAACGCCCTTAATTGTATGGTGGAATCTTCTGATGTTAATGACATTGAATACATAAGTGTAAATACAGATGCAATGGCTTTGAAAAATTCAAGAGCTTCATCAAAAATACAGATAGGTGCAAAGCTTACAAAGGGTAGAGGTGCAGGAAACAGACCTGAAGTTGGTGAGCGTTCTGCTGAAGAAAATAAAGACGAAATCGCAGCAGCTATCAAAGATGCTGATATGATTTTCATTACAGCAGGTATGGGTGGAGGCACTGGTACAGGTGCAGCTCCTGTAGTGGCTCAGATAGCAAAGGAAATGGATATACTTACAGTTGCCGTAGTAACTAAACCATTCCTTTTTGAAAGAGAAGCTAAAATGCGTCAGGCTGAAAGAGGTATCGAAGAACTTAAAAAGTATGTTGATTCCCTTATAGTAATTCCTAATGAAAAGCTTCTTGTAGGACTTGACAAGCCTCTTACAATGAGAGAATCATTTGCACTTGCAGATGGTATACTCAAAACAGGTGTAAAGAGCATAGCAGACCTTATCGTTGAAGAAGGCTTTATCAACCTTGACTTTGCAGACGTATGCACAATTATGAGAGGTGCAGGATACGCTCATATGGCAATTGGTCACGGTGAGGGTAAGGACAAGGCAACAGAAGCTGCGAATGCAGTTATATCAAGTCCATTGCTTGAAACTTCAATTGCAGGTGCAACAAGACTTCTTATTAATATTGCAATGTCCGAAGATGTGCTTTCATCAGAAGTCGATACAGCTACAAAGATGATTACAGATTCAGCTGCTCCAGATGTTGAATGTATCTTTGGTACATCATTCAAGAGTGATATGCAGGACGAAATGACCATTACAGTTATCGCAGCAGGATTCGGAAGCAATGACAATCTTGTAAGAGTTGATAACGGAAGACTTGTTGAT
>JAZKXQ010000166.1:0-2802 GCA_045611725.1 Oscillospiraceae bacterium | reverse complement strand
GATTTTTTTTATAAATAATTTTATGGGAGATGATTTTTTTGAAAGAAAACAGTGCAGTCAGGGTTTCCGTAGTTTCAATAATTGTTAATATCATTCTTTCGATAGGTAAATTGATATGTGGAATTTTTGCAAATTCAACAGTTTTAATTTCAGACGCTATTCATTCAGCTTCAGATGTATTCAGCACAATAATTGTAATCATAGGGATAAATATGTCAGCAAAAAGAGCTGATAAAGAACACCCTTATGGTCACGAGAGAATGGAATGTATAGTAGCTGTAATACTGGCACTGATACTTAGTATTACAGGATTTTCTATAGGATACAAAGGAATTGTACAAATTGCAGATGGAACATATCAAAATATTGAAATTCCTGGAACAGCAGCACTTGTAATGGCACTGATTTCAATAGTTGTTAAGGAATGGATGTATTGGTATACAAGAAATACTGCAAAGAAAATAAACTCTGATGTGCTGATGGCAGACGCTTGGGAACATAGAAGTGACGCATTTTCTTCTATAGGAAGTTTCATTGGCATATTTGGTGCAAGAATGGGTTATCCTGTATGCGAAAGTATTGCTTCTGTAATTATCTGCATTTTTATCGTAAAAGCTGCCTTTGATATTGCTTCAGATGCTTTCAGTAAACTTGTGGATAAATCCTGCGGAGAAGAAACAGAAAATAAAATTTCAGAAATAATTGTACAACAAAAAGGAGTTCTTTCTCTTGAAAATATCAAAACAAGAATGTTTGGTGCAAAAATATATGTTGATATTATTATATCGGCAGATGGAAGTATTTCTCTATATGATGCACACGAAATAGCAAAAAAAGTTCACGATGCTGTTGAAAGTAATTTTGTAAATGTAAAGCATTGTATGGTTCACGTAAATCCCAATGGAATTGAAGAAGATGATGACTAATGAAAACAATATGTTAATAAAGTCTTGATTTATTTTAAAAAAAATGATATAATTATACTATCAATGTACATTTGCCACAGGATTTTATTTAAGGAGATTTTGAAATTGATTAGAAGTATGACAGGATATGGCAGAGAACAGGATATAATAAACAATAGAAATATACTTGTTGAAATTCGCTCTGTCAATCACAGATATTATGAATTTTCTTCCCGTGTTCCCCGTGCTTATTCCTATCTTGAGGAAAAATTGAAAACACTTCTTAATGGAAGTATTCAGAGAGGAAAAGTTGAAGTTTGTGTTTCAATAATGAATGAAGAAGGAATTGATGCAGTTATAAATGTAAATCGTTCCATAGCAAAGGGCTATATAGAGGCTCTCAGGTCAGTAAATGAGGAACTCGATTTAAGAGATGACCTTTCTCTCTCACAGATAAGCCGTTTCCCTGATATTTTCAATATAAGCAAGGCTGTTGACGATGAGGAAGAAATATGGAATTTAGTAGAAACAGTTGCCTCAAAGGCTCTTTCAAAATTTATTGAAATGCGTGAAAAAGAAGGGGCTAAAATGAGGGAGGATATTGAAAACCATCTTCATAATATTGAAAAAATGGTTTTATTTATCGAAAAAAATGCACCTCGTATGACTGAAAATTACAGAAACAGACTCTATAACCGTCTTAAAGATATTTTATCCGACACAACGATAGATGAACAGCGTATTCTTACAGAGGCAGCTATATATTCTGAAAAGGTTGCAGTAGATGAAGAAACAGTAAGACTTCATAGTCATATTTCGCAGTTCAGAGAATTGCTTGAAGCAGATGAACCAATTGGAAGAAAACTCGATTTTCTTATTCAGGAAATCAATCGTGAAGTCAATACAACAGGTTCAAAGGCTCAGGATTTGGACATTACCAGAACAGTTGTTGATATGAAATCTGAAATTGAAAAAATAAGAGAGCAAATCCAGAATATAGAATAAGGCAGGTGCTTTGTTTGAAATTTATAAATATTGGTTTTGGAAATATGATTTCATCATCAAGGCTTATTGCAGTAATAAGTCCCGAATCTGCTCCTGTAAAACGACTTATACAGGAGGCAAGGGAAAAAGGTATGCTTATTGACGCAACATATGGAAGACGTACAAGAACAGTCGCAGTTATGGACAGTGGTCATATAATTCTTTCAGCTGTTCAGCCCGAAACAGTTGCATCAAGAGGTGACAGTAAAGAGGAGGTCTGATTTTTTTAATGAAAAAAGGTATTCTTACAGTTGTTTCTGCTCCATCAGGTTGTGGAAAAGGTACTATTCTTGCTGAAATACTTAAAGATGAAAGTTTTTATTACTCTGTTTCGGCAACTACGAGAAAACCTCGTGAGAATGAAAAAGATGGAGTTCATTATCATTTTGTATCAGTAGAAACTTTTGAAAAATATATCAATGATAATGCTATGCTTGAATATGCGAAATACTGCGAAAACTATTATGGTACTTTGAAAAGTGAAGTAGATGATAAGCTTTGTGAAGGAAAAAATGTTGTCCTTGAAATAGAAGTTCAGGGAGCTTCTCAGATAAGGAAAATATGTCCTGACGCTGTTTTTATATTCATTGCTCCTCCATCGGTAAGCGAACTTGAAAGACGCTTGAAAAAAAGAGGTACAGAAACTAATGAAGTTATAGCACAGCGTATTGCTCAGGCAGAAAATGAGCTTAAATATGCAAATGACTATGATTATATAATAGTTAATGGCAAACTTGAAAATGCCATCGATGATTTTAAAAGTGTTATAAGAGCTGAACAGCTTAAAGCTGTTAACTCTGAAAATATTATGAATGAGGTGCTTTTGAATGCTTAGACCTGCAATTACACAAAT
>JAZKXQ010000165.1:0-5163 GCA_045611725.1 Oscillospiraceae bacterium | reverse complement strand
AGAGCTTGTATTCATTTGCAAGTCATTATTTTACTGATGAGCTTATGTCAAGACAGATTCTTCCATATGGTCAGAAGGATTTCGTTGAAAAATATGGTGCATTTTATATGGCACCTGCATCAAGAACAAAAAATCCAGCATATGCAGGACACGTTTTCAGACTCAATACACAGTCTGATACTGAAATTATATGCACTGCCGATGTTTATTATCTCCTTGGTGCAAATATGGTTAACAGCGACCCTGTTTTCTATACTGAACCTGCTGATAAGAGTAAATATTCAGTAAGTCAGGTATCATTCAAGCTTACTAAAGTTCAGGATAGCTGGAAATTCAGCGAATTTTCTATAATACACTGATGAATTAGTAGAGTTTTTCAATCGTACTGCATAGAATAAACAGGATTTTTTCTTTGGCATAAGGGGAATAAAATCCCCTTATAGCTTTATATGAATACAATTTTTAAAAAGGAGTTTTTTGAATATGGGCAGACTTTTCGGAACAGATGGTGCAAGGGGAATTGCAATTACAGAGCTTACCTGTGAACTTGCAATGCAGATAGGCAGAGCAGCAGCTCTTGTACTTACAAAAACTATGAATCATAAACCTCTTATTTTTATAGGCAAGGATACAAGAATTTCTTCAGATATACTTGAATCTGCTCTTATAGCAGGAATATGTTCTGTAGGTGCTGATGTTAAGCTTTTAGGAACAGTTCCTACTCCAGCAGTAGCTTATCTTGTAAGAGAAAAAAATGCAGATGCAGGTATAATGATTTCTGCATCACATAACAGTGTTGAATTTAATGGAATAAAAATATTTGCCTCAAACGGATATAAACTTTCAGATGAAACAGAAAATGCAATAGAAAGTCTTATTCTTGATACACCAGATGATATAAAGCTTGTTTCAGGTACTGAAGTAGGCAGAGTTTATCATTATGAAGCAGAGGCTAAAAATGATTATATTTCATATATAACAGGTCTTGCTGAAAAAGACCTTAAAGGAATGAAAATTGCATTTGACTGTGCAAACGGAAGTTCAGCTGTAACAGCTTGTGAAATATTCACATCTCTTGGCTGTGAATGTCTTTTTATAAGCAAAGAGCCTGATGGAACTAATATAAATGAAAACTGTGGTTCTACACATATGGAAAATCTTCAGAAGTTTGTTGTTGAAAATGGCTGTGACACAGGTTTTGCATTTGATGGTGATGCTGACAGATGTCTTGCAGTTGATGAAATGGGAAATCTTATCGACGGTGACAGACTTATAGCTGTAAATGCTCTTTATATGAAAAATAAGGGTACACTTGAAAAGGATACTGCCGTAGTAACTGTTATGACAAATCTTGGATTTAAATGCTTTGCTGAAGAAAACGGAATAAATATCGTTTCAGCAGGAGTAGGGGACAGATATGTTCTTGAAAAGATGTTAGATGGCGGTTATAACATAGGTGGTGAACAGAGCGGTCATATAATTTTCCTTGAAAATGCAACAACAGGTGATGGTCAACTTTCAGCAGTAAAGACTCTTTGTGTTCTTGCGGAATCAGGAAAGAAAATGTCTGAACTCGCATCTGTTATGGAAGTTTATCCACAGGTACTTGTGAATGTGAAAATAACTGCTGATAAAAAAGGCAAGTGGGATAAAAATGATGAAATAATGAGCGTTATTAATAAATATGAAACAGCACTTGGAGCAGGTGGAAGAATACTTGTAAGAGAAAGTGGCACAGAACCTCTTATAAGAATTATGCTTGAGGGCAAGAATATTGATGAAATTCAGAAATATGCTGATGATATAGCAGAAACAATAAAAAAATGTCTTGAAATATGCTGACAGAGAGGAAAATTTTAATTGAGAACAGCAGATAAATGGAAAGATTATCATATTGAAGATACATCATACGGAGAAAAACTTGAAGTATGGAATGGTGTTATACTTATAAGACCTGACCCACAGATAATATGGAAAACTCCACATAAATCTCCGTTATGGGAAAAGGCTGATGGTCATTATCATCGTTCATCATCTGGTGGTGGAAAATGGGAATACCATACAGATAAGCCTAAGAATATGTGGAATGTTTCATATAGAAATCTTAAATTCAATATAAAACCAACAGGTTTTAAGCATACGGGACTTTTTCCGGAACAGGCTGTAAACTGGGACTTTATGGCTGATAAGATAAGAAATGCAGACCGTAAAATAAATGTGCTTAATCTCTTTGCATATACTGGAGGAGCAACTCTTGCCTGTGCAGAGGCAGGTGCTGAAGTATGCCACGTAGACGCTTCAAAAGGTATGGTTACGTGGGCAAGAGAAAATGCAGCTCTTTCGGGATTAAGTGATAAGCCTGTAAGATGGATTGTTGACGATTGCGAAAAATTTGTTTCAAGAGAAATTCGCAGAGGAAGAAAATACGATGCAATAGTTATGGACCCTCCGTCATACGGCAGAGGCACAAATGGGGAAGTATGGAAGCTTGAAGATAGTATATATGACCTTGTAAAATTATGCTCGGAAGTATTAAGCGACAATCCGTTATTCTTCCTTCTTAATAGCTATACAACAGGACTTTCTCCTTCGGTTATGGCATATATTCTCAACGATATTATAGCAGAAAAATTTGGCGGTGAAGTATCAGCAGATGAAATAGGTTTGCCTGTAGCATCATCTGATAAACCTCTGCCGTGTGGTTCTACGGCAATATGGCAGTGCTGAAAATATGGAAAGGTTTGATAAACAATGCATAAAGATATTATAAATGCAGAAAATGTTTATTTTTCATATCACAACAGCAACGAAAAAAATATCCGTATGGCAGTTGACGGTGTAACATTAAATATAAAAAAAGGACAGTTTACTGCTATTCTGGGAAGAAATGGTTCAGGTAAATCAACGATTGCCAAACATTTTAATGCTATATTTGTACCCGATGAGGGAAAAGTTTTGGTAAATGGAATGGATACTGTGGACGATAGTCTTCTTTTTGACATAAGACAATGTGCAGGAATGGTTTTTCAGAATCCCGATAATCAGATAGTTTCTTCAGTTGTTGAAGAAGATGTTGCATTTGCACTGGAAAATCTGGGAGTACCTGCCGATATAATAAGAGAGAGGACAGATGAGGCTTTGAAGTCTGTTAATATGTATGAATACAGACTTCATTCTCCCTCTCAACTTTCGGGAGGACAGAAGCAGAGAATTGCAATTGCAGGGATAATTGCAATGCGTCCAGAATGTATAATTCTTGATGAACCTACAGCAATGCTTGACCCCGAAGGTAGAAAAGAAGTAATGAAAATAATTAAGGAACTAAAAGAAGTTTATGGTATAACAGTAGTTCTTATTACTCATTATATGGAGGAAGCTGCCGAGGCTGACAGAGTAGTTGTAATGGACAATGGCAGAATAATAATGGATAATGTTCCCGAAAAAATATTCTGTAATGTTGAAGAAATGAAATCGGCAGGTCTTGATGTTCCACAGGTTACAGAACTTATATATGAGCTTAACAAATATGGATTAAATCTTGATAGTCATATAATAAGCGAGAAAGAATGTATTGAGGCAATTTCTCAATTGCTTGAAAATTTATAAGGAGTTTGCTTTATGCCTGTTATAAAAACTGAAAATCTTACTTATATTTACAGTGAGGGAACGCCTTTTGAGAAAAAAGCAGTTAATAATGTAAATATTGAAATAGAAAAGGGCGAACTTACAGGAATCATAGGTCATACAGGTTCAGGAAAATCTACACTGATACAGCATTTTAACGGACTTCTTAAACCTTCTTCGGGAAAAATTTATATAGACGGTACTGATATATGGGAAAGCAAAGAAATTACCCGTCAGACAAGATTTAAAGTAGGGCTTGTTTTTCAGTATCCTGAATACCAACTTTTTGAAGATACAATTTTTAAGGATATATCATTTGGCCCTAAAAATATGGGACTTGATGAAAATGAGATAAAAAAGAGAGTTCTTGAGAGCATAGATATGGCAGGAATACCTCGCAGTATGCTTGATAAATCTCCGTTTGAGCTTTCGGGAGGTCAGAAAAGACGTGTGGCTGTGGCAGGAGTAATGGCAATGAAACCTGAAGTGCTTATACTTGATGAACCTGCTGCTGGTCTTGACCCTAAGGGCAGAGATGAAATTTTCAGCTGGATAAGGGATTATCATAAAAATACAAACAGTACAATTCTCATAGTTTCTCATAGTATGGAGGATATAGCAGAATATACAGATAAACTTCTTGTTATGAATAAATCAGAGGTATTCTGTTATGATGATACTGAAAAAGTTTTTGAAAGAGCTGATGAGATTTCTGAAATCGGACTTGCAGTTCCACAGATTACAAGAGTTTTCAGAGAACTCAGAAAAAAAGGATTTGAATTTGAAAAAGATGCTTACACAGTAAAATCGGCAAAAGAATTAATCATTAATTATATAAAACAAAAGAAAGAGAGGCTGAAGCCTTGATTAAGGATATAACCATAGGACAGTATTTTCCTGGCAATAGTATTATACACAGGCTTGATGCAAGATTTAAGATAATACTTACAGCCATTTATATAGTTATGGCTTTTTCATCGGGTTCGCCTATAGGAGTTATAATAAGTACAGTTTATGTTCTTATTGCATACAATATATCTTATATAAGTCTTAAACTTATGTGGAAAAATCTTAAACATATAATACCCGTCATTGCAGTAACTACCGTAATGAATATTTTCTTTATAGACGGTGAACCATTACTTGACCTTGGATTTGTTACAATAACTGATGAGGCTGTAAAATCAGCAGTGTATATGATAATCAGAATAGTACTTCTAATAGCAGGTTCTTCATTACTGACATATACAACGTCACCTGTTTCATTAACAGATGCTATTGAAAGATTGCTTTCTCCATTAAAAAAAATAAAAGTACCTGTTCACGAAATGGCTATGATGATGACAATAGCACTTCGTTTCATACCTACTCTTACAGATGAAACTGATAAAATAATGTCAGCCCAGAAGTCAAGAGGAGCTGATTGGGAAACAGGAAGTCTTACTTCAAGGGCAAAAGCTCTGATTCCGATATTTGTTCCTCTCTTTGTATCAGCTTTCAGACGTGCTGAAGAACTTGCAGTAGCAATGGAATGCAGAT
>JAZKXQ010000164.1:0-1808 GCA_045611725.1 Oscillospiraceae bacterium | reverse complement strand
GTAATTAAGACTTTTTACATTCTCTATATCTTTTCTTTCAGGATATACTATTTCTGATTTTTCATATATTTCCTTATAAGCTGTTTGATATTCTGAATTACTTACATTTTTACCATCTATTGAATAAACAGGGATTTCTGGATTTTTTTCATCACTTATCAAACTTTTTATTAATTTTGTCTGACCATTTTCCTGTATTTCATAAATATCAGATGTTGCAACACTATCCCATATATTATCATTTATTATTATACTTTCCTCTGGTATATAGCTTAATTGTCCCCAACCGCCATAAGCTCCTAAATCAGTTAACTTATTATCACTAATCGTATAAAGATTAACCGATGAAGTATGTGAAGAATATCCATTTTCTGCAATTGCAAGTTCAGGAATACCATCATTATCTATATTTATCAGTTCAAATCCCCATATTCCTTTATTTTCAAATTCTTTAAGCTTTTGATAATAAATTTCACCATAATTTATGGTTTCAGCTGATGATTTAAGTATTTCTGTTTCAGGAAATAAACTCATTCCCAAAACAAATGCAGTAATACTGCTTATAATCTTTTTTAACTTCATAAAAACCTCCATACTATTTAAGTAATCCCATTTCATATTTTAAAGTAAGAATTTTAATAACACTTTCGTTTATTCTTTTTTCAAGTTCTGCATCATTTTCAACAGCATTACTTATTGAATTATATGCTTCTTCAAGATTCTGGGGCATAAGAACTATATCAATTCCTGCTTTAAATGACATAAGAGCCGCTTCACCTGCTGAATAATGACCTGCTATTGATTTCATTCCGGTCTGTGCATCGGTTATGATTATACCTTCAAATCCCAGTTCATTTTTGAGCCATTCAGTAACTACTGTATATGAGAGGTCGCTTGGCACAGGTACTTCATCAACGCCATCTACAATAATATGACTTACCATAACAAAATCAGCACCTGCTTCAATTCCTGCTTTAAATGGTATAAATTCATTTTCTTTCATTTCCTTAAAAGTTCTTTTTAAAAGAACAGTTCCGTTATGGGTATCACCATCAGATGAACCTATTCCAGGAAAATGCTTTAATGTTGCACATACATTATTATCCTGAATCCCCTTTACAACCTGTGAAACCATTGATGATACCACTTCAGGATTATCTCCGAAACATCTTTGGTCAAGTCCGTTAAGGCTGTTAAGATTTATATCAGCAACAGGAGCAAAATCAACATTAAATCCATACTGTTTTATACTTTCAGCAAGAACTTTTCCTACTTCATATGCCTTTTCAGTATCAGAATTATCTCCATAATATTGCATATTCTGTATTTCATTAACATCTAACTGTTTATCAACTCTTGAAACATTTCCACCTTCTTCATCAACAGCAACAAACATTCCTATTTCAGAATTTTTTTGATAGTCATCAATCATTTTTTTAATCTGTGTTTCAGATTGAATATTTTGTGCAAAGAAAATGACTCCGCCTACAGAACAATCATTTATTATGCTTTTTGTATTTTCATCAACTTCAGTAAGTAAAGTACCACTGTTATCATTTGCAAGACATTCCGGAGTTACAATGAACATCTGGTATATTTTTTCTTTCATAGACATATTGCTTAATACATCTAAAACTTTCTGAGGTACATCATTAACATTGGCAATTTCATTATCAGAAGGTAAAGTTTCAGTGATTAAATCATTTACGGAATTTTTTGTAATTATGATATTTTCCGTTTCTACAATGTCGCTTTCTGATATTCTTGTTTCTTTGCTATCTTTTTCAATATGTATATTTTCAATAGGA
>JAZKXQ010000163.1:0-3704 GCA_045611725.1 Oscillospiraceae bacterium | reverse complement strand
ATTATCGCTGATATAAATAATTTTTAAACTGATATAAAAGAGAGTATGATGGAAAAATATCCATCATACTCTTTTCTTTCAGAAACATATAGCACGTTGATTGTATTCTTCAAATCTGAATTTATTTTCATATGCATATTTTTCTGCACAGGAATCTTTCATTCCTATTATTATAAAATCCTCACGAGGACAAGGCGTACTTTCTTCATTTTCCTGATAATATCCAAAAGCATATTGTCCTATTGATACAACACTTGGAGGAATTTCAACAGATTTCAATGCCATACAGTTACAGAATGAATATTCTCCTATTTCTGATATTCCATTGCATATTGTGAGATTTTCAAGCGATTTGCAGTTATAAAATGCCATATCTCCCATTTTAGATACATTTTCAGGAATAAGCATTTTTTCTATGCTTGTACAGTATGCAAACGCTAATGCACCTATACTGCGAACTCTTGAGGGGATATTGATAAACTGGAGAGATGTACACTTGTAAAATGTCTTTATTCTTATTTCAGAAATCCACGATGGCATACATATTTTTTTAAGGTTTTCGCATCTGCTGAATGCTGATTCTCCTATTGATTTTATACTATAAGGCAACATAATATCAGTAATGGAAGAACAGCCTCCGAAAGCATTGTTACCAATATTTACAACACTTTCTTCAAATCTTATGCTTTCAAGATTTCTGCACATTGCAAAAGCACTATCGCCTATATTTTTTATATTTCCTCCCAAATCTATATTTTTAAGATTGTAGCAACATTCAAATGCACGTTCACTTATAGTTTTTATGTTTGAACAGAACTGAACGGATAAAAGATAGATATTGTTTGAAAAACACGCTTCATCAACATAGATGACGCTTTCAGGGATTTTATATTCTGGAATTTTTCTTCCTTCGGGATAACGGCATATATGTCTGAATTCTCCATCAAAGAGCACTCCATCAATATCTGAATAGTATTCATTTTCATAACTTACATAAAATGCTTCAAGGATACTGCAATGTTCAAATGCAGAAGGCTGAATATCATTTATGCTTTTTGGGATTTTTATATCAACAAGTCCTGAACAATTACTGAATGCAGATTTTTCAATAGTTTTTACAGTTTCTGGGATTTCAACTGATGTGAGATATGAACAGTTAAGGAATGAATGTTCAGCAATAACTGTAACAGGTATTCTTATCCCATCTTTTTCAATGAATTTTTCTATGACAGCCTCTGAAATATTTCTATGACATTCAGTTACACAGGCAAGTGAGTTTATTATGCTATATCCGAGTTTATGCCCTGTAATGCGTTTTGAATGTTTTACTGAATTCATATAAAGAGGAATAAACGGAAGGTTATTTTCAGCAGCGTATGCGTGTGCAGAAGAATTAAAATATCCTGCAACGGTGAAATTATCATTTTTAAATTCTCCGAATGCGAATGCCTCAAAGCCAATCTGTGCTGATGGATTTGGGATTACAATTCCATTCATCTGAGGGCAGGAAGTAAATGCATTATCCTGAATTTCCTCAACTGATGAGGGTATAACGACATACTGAAGTGAACGGCAGGATAAAAATGCATTTTTTCCGATAACTGACGCTCCGGATATATGCACTGATTTTAAGGAAATACATTCACAGCATACATATTCCGGAATGATTTTTATTCCAGTAGGAAATTCAATATATCTCAAAGATGTACATTCGCTGAAAGTTCTGTTTCCAAGTGAAAGTAATCCAAATGGCAGACTGATATTTTCAAGAGATGAACACATTCCAAATGCATTTTCTCCGATATGGGTTACTGTTTCGGGTATTTTTATATGTGAAAGTTTCTGACAGCCATAAAATGTATCTTCATTTATTTTTGCAAGATTGGTTGGCAAGGTAATACTTTCGAGGGAATCGCAATTTCTGAAAGCACTTTTTCCTATATATCTTACTTTATTTGAAAGTATAACATTTCTTAAATTGAAATGAGTTTCAAAAGCACCATCTGCAATTGCACAAACATCATATCCATCAATTTTAGCAGGTATTAAGATTGATACAGCATCATAATCGCAATCAACAATTATTGCCTGATTGTTTGAAAGACGGTAATAATAATTTTCAAATTTGAAAACATCTCTTTCACCATTTTCTGAATCGTGAAGTGCAGAAAATTCAATCTGATGCCTTAAAGCATACTGCTGTGCCACAGAGCCTGAACTTCCTACCATCATAAATTTTTCGGAATTGAAATAAAGATTATTTCTTTTTGCATACATATAGCCAAAAGCCTTATCGCCTATTTTTTCAAGGCTTTCTGAAAGTCTTACTATATGAAGAAGGGGGCAGTTAAGAAAAGCATAATTTCCTATTGATTTGAGAGAATGGGAAAATGCTATCTGTTTAAGACTTCGACATTCCATAAAAGCTTTTTCGCCGATTGAAATAAGATTTGCTGAAAGTACAACCTTTTCAACAGATGAGCAATAGGCGAAAGCTGCATTTCCTATTTCTTTTACAGAATCGGGAATATCAATATGTTTAAGTTTTGAACATTCAACAAATACAAAATTTCCTATTGTATGTACATTTCTGGGGATTACAATACTTTGAAGATTTATACAGCCTCTGAAAAGATTGTCCTGAAGTTCGCATACAGATTCTGAAATAACAATTGATTTAAGTGATGTGCAATTCATAAAGGCATTTTTTCCGATTTGTTCAACACTGTCAGGAAGTATAATATCTGTCAGCTTATCACATTCTCCGAATGCCTCATCAGCTATATATTTTATTCCATTGGGGATTATTACTGATTTAAGATTTTCTCTTAAACAGAATGCGTGATTTCCTATGCCGATAACAGGATAATTTTTATATTTTACAGGGATTTTAATTTCCTCGGCAGCAAAATCACAACTTACAACGATAGCTTTTTTATTCTCTATTTTAAAGGTGAGAAAGCCTTCCTGATTTTTACTATGTATGAGCATTTAATCATCACTCCTACTGATTAATAACATAGCTTAGGACTTCAAGACCGTCATCTGACGTAATTTTTTTATCTGAATTCATATCTGCAACGGCTTTCTGTTCAGTATTAAGAATTTCAGTTTCTACAATATGCTGAAGAATTAAAAGTGCGTCATAAGAATCAAGATTACTATTCTGATTAAGGTCGCCTGTTATGCCGTAATTTATTTCATTATCTTTTGCATAATAACTGCCGTATGAATCGGGGAGTGCATAAAGTTTAAAATCTGGATTTACAACAGGCACAGGAGATAATGTATATCCGAATGCAAGATTTCCTATATATGAAGTTCCATAAGGAATAACTGCATATTTAAGATTTTTACAATCAAGAAATGCATTTTCGCCTATTCTTTTAACGCTGTTTGGAATATATACAGAAGTTATTGAACTATCAGATGTAAAAATTCTGTCAGTAATTGATTTTACACCATCGGGAATAATAATGTCAGCACTACTGCCCTGATAATCATAAAGAACGCCATCGCCTAAAACGATATAATCTTCAGTGATTTTGGAAATAAAATAAGTACCATAAAAAGCGGCATTTCCGATATACTGCACATTATCCGGAATATTTATACTGTAAAGATTATAGCAATATGAAAAAGCGTCAGAATCTATATGTTCAAGAGTTTCCGGAAGTTTTACTGATTTAAGTTTTGAGAAATTT
>JAZKXQ010000162.1:0-3861 GCA_045611725.1 Oscillospiraceae bacterium | reverse complement strand
TTTGCCTTTGGAATCCATTCGCTTTTTGAAAAAAGCGAAACCAAAAACTTTATTTTTATTATTTTTTTTTAATTAATTTTATTTAACTGTTGATTAATAGAAATACACTCTGGGAACTCTTTTTGATATTCCACAAACCACTTCATACCCTATAGTTCCATAAATTTCTGCGAGGTTATCGGCAGTTATAGTATTTTCTCCGTCATTTCCTATAAGAGTTACTGTTTCTCCAGCCTTTATATCCTCTTTTATATCAGTTATATCTATCATAAGCTGGTCCATACATACTCTGCCTGTTATTCTGCATTTTTTACCTTTTACAAGTATATCGGCCTTTGAGGATAGCAATCTTGAATATCCATCTGCATAACCAACAGTAACACTTGCTATTATTGTATCTTTTTCAGCTGTATATGTTCTGCCATAGCTTACACAATCGCCTTTATGAATGGTTTTTATTTCTGAAATAACAGCCTTAAAATCCATTACAGGTTCAAGCTGATAGGGGAGTTCAAGTGATGGATTAGGATAAAGCCCATACATTGTTATTCCTATTCTTGCAAGAGTACTTCTTTCATTTTTATGATAACAAGCTCCTGCACTGTTAAGAAAATGGAGATGTTCAAGTTTTATTCCAAGCTTTTCAAGTTCATCATATGTATTTATTATAAATTCACTTTGATTTTTTGTATATTCAATATCTGGTTGTTCATCGCTGTCAGCAACTGCAAAATGAGTATAAATTCCCTCAGCTGAAATTCCTTTACAGTCATTTATAATATCCCTTATTTCACAGGCTGTTTCATATGGAGTATCGTGTTTTAAACCTACTCTGCCCATTCCTGTATCAATTTTTATATGACAGCGTACTTTTTTACCTTTTGGAGCGTTTTCGGAAAGTGCCTTTGCGTGTTCATAAGAAACTACTCCCTGTATTATATTGTATTGTATAAGTTCAAATGCACATTCCGGAGGAGTATATCCAAGTATCAGAATTTCACCATCAACACAATGTTTTCTTACAGAAACAGCCTCATCAAGATTTGATACGGCAAAGTATTTTATACCATACGATTTAAGTTTATATAGTATTTCTGCCTCTCCGTGTCCATATGCATCAGCCTTTACAACTGCCATTATTTCAGTATTTTCGGGAAGATTTCCCTTTATTTTATCAAGATTTCTTTCAAGCCTGTTCAGATGTACTTCTGCCCAGGCTCTTTTACAATAGGATTTCAATAAAAAACAGCTCCTTAAATTTATAATTTTAATTGTAAACATCTTGAATTTTTAATAATTATGTGATATATTATTATGTATAAACCAATTTTATGGAGATTATAGATATGAAAGAAAAAACAGTATGTTTTTCAGGACACAGACCTGAAAAATTACCTGGAATGGGTAAAGAATCATTTCAGCTTACAAAAGATATAAAAAGCCTTATATATTATCATATATATGAAAGCATCAACGAAGGTTATACTTGTTTTATGACAGGTCTTGCCCGTGGAATAGATATATGGGCAGGAGTTATTATTGCTGAGTTTAAACAGAATAACCCAGGTATAAAGCTTATTGCAGTAAAGCCCTTTGAAAATCATAGTTATTCCTTCAAAGAAAATGAACTTTATGACCTTGATTTTATTCTTGAAAATGCAGATGAAATAATCTGCACATCAAAAGAATATAGTAAAGATGTATATTCAATACGTAATAGGTATATGGTTGAACATTCATCAAAGCTTATAGCCTTTGTAAACAATTACAGAAGTGGTACAGGTCAGACTATACGCTATGCAAGAAATTCAGGTCTTAAAGTAAATATAATAGATTTAAAAGAATTGTATGAAAAATATCTTCAGGCACTTGAAAAAAACTGCGATTTTAGTTATAATAATATATAAACAGAACTTTGTATATTATTATACTACTATATTGTTTTGATTTCAAGCATTTTTGGAGGATATTATAATTATGGCTAAGAAAGCACAGAAGGGCGGAAAAATTGCTATACCGTTCCTTGTAACAACTCTTGTTTCACTTATTCTTATCGGAATACCTGCACTTTATTATTATGATAAGATAACTACAAGAAATGAGGAAATAAAAAATTCAAATAATACTGATGAATATGTTCCTGAAGCGTCTGATAGTGGAAATATGCTTTTTGTACTTGATTTTAAAGATGACAACCTTGTAAATACATATTTTGTTTTAAGGTCTGTTCCACTTACAAGAAAATTTACTCTTGTACCATTGCTTAACAGTACAGAAGTAACAGGAGAAGGAAAAACACAGACTCTTGATGAATTTTATGTAAATCAGGGAATATCTTCAGCTGAAAAAGCTATTGAGCAAACATTTGGCATAACAATAGATAAGTATTTTAAGCTTGATGATATAAGTTTTCAGAAACTCTGTGATATATTTGGTGGTGCGTCTTATAATGTTCCATCAGGTCTTAAGGGTTTCAATGCAGGTGAACAGTACCTTAGTAGTGAACAGATTCAGAATATTATTACGCATTATGCCTTTGCAGATGAAGAACAGCGTGTTTACTATGCAGGAGGTATTCTTACAGCTATGATTAATCAGACTCTCGGCGAGAGAATTGCTGGTAGTATTGACGCTAATTTCAATTCTTTTATGAATGTGGTTCAGGAAACTGATATTACTTCAATAGATTATACATCAGCACGTCCTGATATTATTTATATGTTTGAAGAAGATAAATACACAGCACAGTTTAAAAATCCGGCAGGAAACTGGGAGGATAAAATTTTCAAGATGAATGAAAATGATATTGCAGAAGTAAAGGAATGGCTTTCAGAGTCTGCCGAAGATACAGTTCAGGAGTAAAAAGTTATGCTTAAACATATTTTTGATACACATTCACATTATACTGATTCTGCTTTTGATGATGACAGGGATTTTCTTCTGGAGGAAATGCATAAAAACGGCGTTGATTATATTATGATGGCATCTTCCGACTGTAAGGATTCTGCATATGCTCTTGAAATAAGCAGAAATTATGATTTTATGTTCAATGCTGTGGGAGTTCACCCCGAATGTGTTGACAGCATTGAAGATGATTATATAAGTATACTTAAAAAACTTGCTGAAAATTCAAAAGTAAAGGCAATAGGTGAAATAGGTCTTGACTATCATTATGAAAATTATGACAGAGATAAGCAGATAAAAATTTTCAGAGAACAGCTTTTACTTGCAAAAGAGCTTAATCTTCCTGTTATAGTTCATTCAAGGGACGCTTGTGAGGATACTCTTGAAATTCTTGAAGAATTTAAACCAGATGGTGTAATGCATTGTTTCAGTGGTTCAGCAGAAACAGCACAGAGAATTATAAATCTTGGTATGCATATAAGCTTTACGGGAGTACTTACTTTTAAGAATGCGAAAAAAGCCCTGAAAGCACTTGAAGTTGTGCCTATGGATAAACTTATGCTTGAAACAGACTGTCCATATATGTCGCCTGTGCCGTGGCGTGGACAGAGATGCACAAGTATTATGATTACAAGCATAGCTGAAAAAGTAGCTGAAATAAAGGGGATTTCTGCACAGGAAGTACTTGATATAACCTGTAATAATGCATTGAAATTTTTTAAAATTTAATTATTTATGATATTTTCCACCCGAGGAAATCTGAAAAGCTCTATAAATCTGTTCAAGTAGCATAACTCTTGCAAGTTGATGAGGAAATGTCATTTTTGACATTGAGAGTTTTAAATCTGCAAGTTGTTTTATTTCGGGAGCAATTCCAAAAGAGCTTCCTATAATGAGTGTTATTGTACTTATTCCCGAAACTCCAATATCATCAAATTTAGCAGAAAGCTCCTCACT
>JAZKXQ010000161.1:0-11795 GCA_045611725.1 Oscillospiraceae bacterium | reverse complement strand
GAGGAACTCACCTGCCACATAGTCGTTTTATAATTCCAAAAGCTAAATAATAAAAAAATAAAGGGCATTGAAATAAATGCCCTTTTTTAAAAAAGGAGGAGTATAAAAATGAATATACTCGTAGTAGGTGGGGGCGGACGTGAACACGCTCTTGTTATGAAAATCGCAGAAAGTAAAAAGACTGAAAAGATTTACTGCGTACCGGGAAATGGTGGTATTTCTCAGTATGCTGAATGTTTTTCAGATGTAAAAGCTACTGATATAGATGGAGTAACTGCTATCGCTGAAAAAGTTAAGGCTGATTTGGTAGTTGTTGCACCTGATGACCCTCTTGTTCTTGGTATGGTTGATGTTCTTAATGCAAAGGGATTTAAAACTTTCGGTCCTGATAAAGCTGCCGCTATTATTGAAGGAAGCAAGGTTTTCTCTAAGGAACTTATGAAAAAATATAATATTCCTACTGCAAAATATGAAGTTTTCAACAATGCTGAAGAAGCAATTTCATATATTGAAAAGGAAAATAAATTCCCGACAGTTGTTAAGGCTGATGGTCTTGCTCTTGGAAAGGGAGTTATTATCGCTCAGAATATTGATGAAGCAAAAGACGCTGTAAAATCTATGATAGAAGATAAGATTTTCGGTGAAAGTGGTTCAAATATCGTTATTGAGGAATTTCTTACAGGTCCTGAAGTATCAGTTCTCTGCTTTACAGATGGCAAGACAGTAAAGCCTATGATTTCATCTATGGACCATAAAAGAGCTTATGACAATGATGAAGGTCTTAATACAGGTGGTATGGGTACTGTTTCACCTAATCCATATTATACAGAAGATGTTGCAAAGGAATGTATGGAAAAGATATTTATTCCTACAATAAATGCTATGTCAGCAGAAAACAGAAAGTTTAAAGGTTGTTTATATTTCGGACTTATGATTACTCCAGATGGTGCAAAGGTTATTGAATATAACTGTCGTTTCGGTGACCCTGAAACACAGGTTGTACTTCCTATGCTTGAAACTGATATTGTTGATATTATGGAAGCTATATACGATGAAAAGCTTGATGAACTTGATATTCAGTGGAAAGACGGAGCTTGTGCTTGTGTAGTAATGGCAAGTGGAGGTTATCCTAAAAAATATCCTACAGGTCTTGAAATAAACGGTCTTGATGATAAGGGACAGGTTGACAATGCATTTGTATATCACGCAGGAACAAAGTATGCTGATGGAAAATTCCTTACTTCAGGAGGTCGTGTTCTCGGAGTTACCTCAACAGGAAATAATCTTACAGAGGCTCTTGAAAAATCATATTTAGCAGTAAATTCAATAAGCTTTGAAAATGCTCATTTCCGTAAGGATATAGGTAAAAAAGCACTTGACGCTTTAAAATAATTAGTCTGCATACTTATAACGGGGGCAGAAATTTATGAAAGATAAACTAAAAAAATTGTTTACTCTTAAAGGTTATTTTCAATGTGGTCTTATTGCAAATATATGCTTTGTCATATTCATACTTATAACTGTCATATATTATTCGGTATTCGTTCAGACTCAGAAAGCATTTTTACTGATTGACAGCATAGCTTATCTTTTTGAGGCATTCGGATTTATATTTCTTGCAGGTTCAACACTCGGACTTATTGCTGTTATGCGTGACAGAAAGTTAATGAAAACAGCTATTTCAATATATTTCTTTATGGAGCTTATATTGGTTATTCTTGACCTTAATATAATAGGTATGGACTTTTTTGACGCTACAAACAAGGCTGTTATAATTATACATTGTATTCTTTCAGTAGGAGTATGCTGTACATATCTTTCACTTGAACCGAAAAAACGCTGTATAGAAATTGTTGTAACAATTGCTTCCGTTATAATGTCAACAGGAATTTTCTGTGTTATATATGATGCAAGAGTTTATGTGAGTATTCTCATAAATTGTTTTGCATATATTATTCTTGATACTGCAATTTTTAAAATGCTGGAGCTTGAATATATAGAAGTGGATTGTTATGGGGATACAGTAAGTGTACTGGAAGTAGATAGCAGTACATTTTTCAGTGATGACAAAGAAAGTTAATAGCATAAAGAGCCGACAGAACATTTTTTATCTGTTCTGTCGGTTTTTATGTTTAACAGGAGGAAATTTTTTATGGAAAATAATCCTGCAATGCAGATGCTTTATGAAAAATCCCATAAGCTTACAGATTCATCAGGTGTATATCTTATGAAGGATAAATCTGATAATATTATATATATCGGAAAAGCCAAAAATTTAAAAAACAGAGTTTCAAGTTATTTCAGAGAAAATCCCTCTCATACTGAAAAGACAAGAAAAATGGTTTCAAATGTACGGAATTTTGAATTTATTGTAACCGATTCGGAATATGAAGCACTTGTACTTGAATGTAGTCTTATAAAACAGCATAAACCAAAATATAATATTCTTCTTAAAGATGATAAAGGCTATAACTATATAAAAATTTCAAATGAAGAATATCCAAGAATAACATCTGCAAAGAAAATACTTGACGATTCAGCAACATATATAGGGCCGTATACAAGTTCATTTACTGTTAAACAGACTGTTGATGATGTCAACAGAATGTTTATGCTTCCTCAATGCTCCAAAAAATTTCCTCAGCAGTTTTCAAAAACAAGACCTTGTCTTAATTTTCATATAAAAAGATGTATGGGATTATGTAATGGGAATATTTCTGCTGATTCATATAATGAAATTATAAAACAGGCTGAAATGTATATAAGAAATGGTAGTGAAAAATCTATTGAAAATCTTATGGAGGAAATGCAGAAAGCATCTGAAAATCTTGAATTTGAAAAGGCTATAATTCTTAGAAATCGTTTAAATGCAATAAAAAGTGCAGGGGAATCCCAGAAAATAATAGGGAATGAATTTGTTAATTCCGATTTTATTGCAATGACTCAGATTAATGATATGGTATGTACTGCTGTACTTGTTTACAGAAACGGTCGTTTATGCGATAAGCAGTCTTTTTTTCTTGGGAGTGATGATGAAAATATATTTGAAAATTTTATAATTCAATATTATTCCCAAAAATCTGATATTCCGAAAAATATTATAATTGAACAGCCTTTTGAAAATATGGAGATTGTCAGTAAGATGTTTTCTCAAACAACAGGTCATTCAGTTAAAATAATTCACCGTCAAAGAGGGGAGGCTCTTAAATATCTTCTTCTTGCAAAAAAAAATGCAGGGGAATATCTTGCCTTGAAAATTAACAGAACTTTAAGGGAAGTTACAGCACTTGATGAATTAGCGAAAATTCTTGGGCTTGATAAACCTCCTTTGTATATTGAAGCTTATGATATTTCAAATCTTTCTTCTGAATTTATGGTTGCTGGTATGGCTGTTTTTGAGAATGGCAGACCTCTTAAAAAAGCCTATAAGAAATTTTCCATAAGAGATTCTGTTTTTCAGGACGATTATAAATGTATGAGGGAAGTTCTTCAAAGGCGTTTCAGTCATTATGATGATACAAGCGAGGATAAAACAGGTTTTAATCGTATGCCAGACCTCATATTTGTTGATGGCGGAAAAGGTCACGTTAATGCAGTAATACCTGTTTTAAGAGATATGGGAATTGATGTTCCTGTTTTTGGAATAGTAAAGGACGGAAAACATCATACAAGGGCTTTAATGTCCGAAAAAGGTGAAATATCAGTTTCTGAAATGAAATCTGTTTTTCATCTTATTACAAGAATACAGGACGAAATGCACAGATTTGCAATAACATATCAAAGGAAAAAACACAATAAAAAATCATATAGCCTTGAACTTACAAAAGTTAAAGGAATAGGTGATAAAAAGGCACAAAAAATTATAATGCATTATAAAACAAAAGAAGCTTTAAAAAATGCTTCAGCCGAGGAACTTTCAGCAGTTGCAGGAGTCAATACAAATATTGCTCAGGAACTCTATAATCTTATACAAAACATATAAATTCCGTAGCATTTTTTAATCCTTTGCATAATATATGGTATAGGTCAGCTATGTAATATATCTTGAGTGCGGGGGTTATGTGGATATGAAATCTGAAAAAGTATTTCTTATAGCGGGTGGGGATTCAAGACAGATTTATCTTGCAGAAAAGCTTTCAAAGGAATATGATGTAAAGCTTACGGGATTTGAACTGTATCAGAATATTGAAGATAAAAATATAATATTTTCTGAAATCCCCGATAATTATGCTGATTTTCTTGTATTGCCTGTAATAGTTTCAGATAATGGTGCATATCTTAATGCACCTTATTCAGAGGATAAAATTTCAGTTTCAGCATTTGCTAATAAGATTAAATATGGTGGAACAGTTTTTTGTGGTAAGATTTCTCAATACGATGCAACAGTTTTTAATAATACAGGTATTAAATTAAAAAAATATTCAGAGTGTGAACTTTTCAGTATAAAAAATGCATTTGCAACGGCTGAAGGAGCATTGCAGGTTGCTATGCAGAATAGTAACAGAATGATTTGCAGTCAGAAAATTCTTATTACAGGTTTCGGAAGAATTTCAAAGGCTCTTGTAAAAATTCTTAATGGAATGGGTACTGATGTAACTGTTTCAGCAAGAAAGCCATCAGATATAATATGGGCAGAGAATTATGGTTGCAGAACTTTTTTTATAAATGAACTTGATAAAAAGTCAATGGGATTTGATATAGTTTTCAATACAGTACCAAATCTTATATTTACTGATAAAGTGCTTGAATGTATGAATAAAGACACATTGCTTATAGATTTAGCATCAAAGCCCGGAGGGGTGGTCTTTAAAAATTTAAAAGGAAGTGATTTTTTATGTCAAAAATTTTTTGGGAAAATGGAGGAACTTTACTTGCACCTGTTCCTCCTGCACTTGTTTCGTGTGGTACAGTTAAAAAGCCGAATGTTCTTACAATAGGCTGGACAGGAATTATAAACACAAAGCCACCTATGACCTATATTTCAGTACGCCCTTCAAGATTTTCATATTCTATTATAAAAGAAAGTGGCGAATTTGTAATAAATCTTACTACTTCTGCTATGTGTAAGCAAGTGGATTTCTGTGGGGTAAGAAGTGGTGCTGATATAGATAAATTTGAAAAATGCGGATTTCACGCAGTGCCATCAGTAAAAATATCAGCTCCCCAGATTGAAGAATGTCCTGTAAGTCTTGAATGTAAGGTTACAGATATAAGCTCTCTTGGTACTCACGATATGTTTATTGCACAGATAGTCGGTGTTGATATAGATGAAAGATATATTGACAGTAAGGGAAAATTAAATCTTCAGCAATGTGGACTTATGGCATATGCTCACGGGGAATATTTTGCTCTTGGAAGGAAACTTGGCGAGTTTGGTTTTTCAGTGAGAAAGAAGAAAAAGAAACAAAAAAATAGTAAATAATTATCCAAAACTTATAATTGGTTTTTTGGCTTTTTGCAATATGCTCATATTTTTTGCTTTATAATACTGTTTTTTATGCAAATTTTTATTAAAAAAAGATTATATATCAGTTAAATAATATAATAAATCATTGAATTTGATTTTAAAATAGTGTATTATATAATCATTGAGAATAAAGAAAATCGTTGCAGGATAAATAAAATTCTGCTGAAAGTTTAAGAAAATTTTGTCAATTTTATTCAGTGTTTAAAGTTTAATTAAGGAGGACTATTAATTATGAATTACAAAAGTGTCGTTTCTGCCGTAATGGCATTTTCAATGGCAGCTGCTTCAGTTGCTTATCTCCCTTCAAATGCATCAATCAGTGATGTTTTTTCAAGTGTTGAAGTTTCAGCTATTGATAGCGTAGCTATTACAGAAAGTGGTGCAGGTTTTGAATCAGCATTCGTTAAGTGGAATGCAGTAAGCGGAGCTGAAGGCTATAATGTATATTACAGAAGTGCTTCAGGTTCTACATATACACAGCTTGATACAGAACTTATCCGTCAGTATAAGAGCTACTGGAGAGCAGATGCTGTAGGTCTTCCAACAGGTGGATATACACTTAAGGTTGTTCCGGTTGTTGGAGGAAGTGAAGATACTTCAAAGGCTGCTGAAACACCACTTCTTAATGTTGCAGCTTACGACAGAGATGGTTTTGCTCATTCAAATATGAGCGAGGGCGTTGGTGCTTATAACAACGATGGTTCACTTAAAGACAATGCAGTTGTTCTTTATGTAACAGAAGAAAATAAAAATACTATTCAGATGGACGTTGCTACATCTGCTACAAAAACTCAGTCCTGTACAGGTATTTCAGCTATCCTCAAGGCTATGCAGAAAGGTTATGAATCAAGACCTGTTGCAATCAGACTTATTGGTAAAATTACAGCTGACGGTATGACAGGTTCAGGCGATACAAACAACCTTCTTGTTAAGTCAAGTTCAGAATCACAGATGGCAAGTCATATCACTGTTGAAGGTATCGGTGATGATGCTACTTGTTACGGATTCGGTATCAGAGGCGTAAGAGTTCACAGCTTTGAAATCAGAAACGTAGGTGTTATGCTCTTCGGTGATGACGGTATCGCTCTTCAGGACGATAACTCAAATATCTGGATTCATAACAATGATATATTCTATGGTACTGCAGGTAGTGATGCTGACCAGGCTAAGGGCGATGGCTCTATGGACTTAAAGAATGACTCAAAGTACATTACAATTTCTTATAACCATTTCTGGGATTCAGGAAAAATGTCACTTTGCGGTATGAAGAGTGAAACAGGTGAAAACTGGATTACATATCACCATAACTGGTTTGACCATTCAGACTCAAGACACCCAAGAATCAGAACTATGACAGTTCACGTATTCAACAACTACTATGACGGTAACTCAAAATACGGCGTAGGCGTTACAATGGGTGCAAGTGCTTTTGTTGAATCAAACTACTTCAGAAACTGTTTATATCCAATGCTCAGCTCAAAACAGGGTACAGATGCTCTTGGTGAAGGTACATTCTCAGGTGAAGATGGTGGTATCATCAAGGCTTATGGCAACTATATGGAAGGTCAGGGCGGATATATCACATATGCTCAGGACAATACACAGTTTGACGCATATGAAGTTTCAAATAAATCAGAAACAGTTCCAAGCTCTGTAAAAACAGCTTCAGGTGGTACTACATACAATAACTTTGATACATCTTCATCAATGTATTCATATACTCCTGATGCTGCAGCAGATGTTCCTGCAATCGTTATGGCAGGTGCTGGTCGTCTTGGTGGTGGTGACTTCGATTGGACATTCGATAATGCCAAGGACGATACAGATTATGGTATGAATACAGGTCTTATGGCTGCTGTTAAGGGTTATTCAAATGAACTCGTATCAGTAGGTGGAAATTCTGTTAATGGTACAGGTGGAGAACCTGGAACAATAGTAACAACTCCTGCAGAAACAGAAGCTCCTTCAGATACAACAACACAGAAACCAGTTACTACAACAGCTCCAACAACTCAGGCTCCTGTAGTTACAACTGCTCCTGTTATTTCAAGTGGTGCAATTTACTGTTCACCAGATGGTTCAGGCGATGGTTCTTCAAAGGATAAGCCAACAAGCGTTGCAAATGCTATAACATCTGTTAAGGCAGGTCAGACAATCTACCTCCTTGGCGGTACATATAAATTCTCAGAAACAATAGTTATTGACCAGAATAACAGTGGTTCAGCGGGTGCTTACAAGACAGTTATGGCATATCCTGGTGAAACTGTTGTATGGGATTTCTCAGGACAGGGCGAAGCTAATTCTTCAATGAGAGGCGTAGTTCTTGATGGTAGTTACTGGAAATTCTATGGCTTTGAAATTACAAAGGCTGCTGATAATGGTATGCTCCTTTCAGGTAATAACAATGTTATCGAAATGATGATATTCAATGACAATCAGGATACAGGTTTACAGCTTTCACGTTACAGAACTGATACAACTACTGTTGCTGAATGGCCTTCAAATAACCTTATCAAGAATTGTACATCAAAGAATAACTGTGACAATGCAACAATGGAAAATGCTGACGGTTTTGCAGCTAAGCTCACTTGTGGTGAAGGTAACGTATTCGATGGCTGTATCGCATACAACAACTCAGACGACGGCTGGGATTTATATGCTAAGGAAGCAACAGGTCCTATCGGAGTAGTAACTATCAAGAACTGTATTGCATTCCGTAACGGTTACACAGAATTCGGCGAAGGTTACGGTGATTGCGATGGTAACGGCTTCAAACTCGGTGGTGCAGGTGTAGGTTCACCTCACATTGTTGAAAACTGCCTTGCATTTGAAAACCTCCACTGTGGATTTACAGATAATAATAACCCTAAGCTTGAAAGTCTTACAAACTGTACAGCATTCAATAATGACTTTAATGCAAAGGGTAAGCCAAACTTCTCACTCTATCGTTGTACTGATGACGGCTGTGATTTCAGCAACCTGATTTCATACTACAATGATAAGGCTACAAAGATGTCAAATGATAAATTTGTAGGTACTATGCAGAATTCTGTATACTACAATTCAAAGTTCCGTAAGGTAACTGATAAGGTTGATGTTACAAACGGATACAAGGGTGGAGAAGAAGTTACAATATCAGACAGCGACTTTGTAAGCGTTGTTGCTCCTGAAATGGGAAGCGATTTCCATACATTATGGAGAAATGCTGATGGTTCAATAAATGTACAGGGCTTTATGCAACTTACAGATTCAAGTGCATATAAGGGAATGGGTGCAGTATTCAACAGCACATCAACACCTTCACAGCCACCAGCAGACACAACTCCTGTTGTTACAACACCAGTTGTTACAGATACAACTCCTGTATCTACAACATCAGCTGATACAACATTAATTTACCCATCAGTATTGGTTCCTGGTGATGCTAATGGTGACAATATAGTAGACATCAGAGATGTTACTGTTGTTAACCAGTATATCATTAAAGCAGTTACTCTTGATGAAACTGCACTTGCAAATGCTGACGTAATTAATGATGGTACTGTTGATATTTCAGACCTTGGTCAGCTCAAAAAGTTCATTATTAAACTTATTGACAAATTCTAATAATATCATATAACATTTTAAATCGTTCCTACGCAGATGTTTAAGGGGATTAAAAAAATCCCCTTGGATATATCTGCAAATCAAGATGTTTCCCCTCCTAAAATTTTAATTGATTATCGGTTTTTGAATACTTTTAAAGTATTCGTCTTAAAAGAAATTCTTTATATATTTTTGCCGACTTCTGAGAAACAAACTTTTCTCACCTGAATAAAATGGCACAAAAATCCGTGTATGAATTTATCATATACGGATTTTTATTTTTATATAATATTCTGAGGTGATGCTTTATAAATAAAAATACTGCACTTTATTCAAGACTTTCAAAAGATGATGGTTTAAGGGATATATCTTCAAAAAGTATTGAAAATCAGACAGCATTTCTTAAAAGATATGCTAATGAAAATAATTTTTCTGTTTATGATACATATTCAGATGATGGATTTTCAGGAACGAATTTTAATCGTCCCGATTTTAAAAGAATGATTTCAGATATTGAAAAAGGATTTGTTAAAAATGTTATAGTAAGGGATTTATCAAGACTTGGCAGGGATTATGTTATGACAGGATTTTATATTGAACAGTTTTTTCCTCAGAATAATGTAAGATTTATTGCGGTTAATGATAATATTGATACAAATTTCAGCGATTCTCTTGAATTTTCACCATTTAAAACAGTTATTAATGATATGTATGCAAGAGATATTTCCAGAAAAGTTCGTTCATCACTTGATACACTTAAAAGACAGGGGAAATTTATAGGTTCTTATGCTCCTTACGGGTATATAAAAAATCCAGATGATAAAAATTCTTTGATTATTGATAAAAAAGTTTCGGATAATGTAAAGCTTATATTTGAAATGTTTCTGAATGGAAGAACGTATACTCAAATTTCAGATTATTTTAATGAAAAAAATATTCCATCTCCTATGATGTATAAAAAAAATACAGGTAATGGGAAATGGAATTCAGTAACTATAAAAAATATACTTATTAATGAAACTTATGCAGGGAATATTACTCAAAATAAAAGAAAAAAGGTTAACTGCAAGATAAATAAAAGAATTTCCCTTAATTCTGAACAATGGATTATAGTGAAGAATACTCACGAGCCGATTGTTGAATATGATGATTTTATTAAAGTAAGAGATGTTATAAATAAACACCACAGGGGTGGATTTTGATTATGCAAAATCTATTGGAGTTAAAACTATTCACGCTCTTTCACTACCATCTAAAGCAGTTCCTGTAAGTGCAGGATTTATAATAGCTGATACAATAAAGTTTATGATAGACAATGAAGGGAGGAATGAGTTTGACTGATTTTAAAGGTTTAAGGATTGTTTATGTTATGACAGGTTCATTCTGTACATTTGAAAAATCATTTGAACAGATGAAAAAGCTTGTTGATATGGGAGCAGAAGTATTACCTGTTATGTCTTTTAATGCGTCTTCTATTGATACACGCTTTGGAACGGCTAAGGAAAATATTATGAAAGCTGAAGAAATAAGCGGTAAAAAAGTTATAAAGGATATAGCAGGGGCTGAACCTATTGGCCCTAAACATATGGGAGATATACTTGTAGTAGCACCGTGTACAGGAAATACTCTTGCTAAACTTGCAGGAAATATAATAGATAGTCCTGCAACAATGGCAGTCAAATCGCATCTCAGAAATCAGGGTTCAGTAGTTTTATGCATAGCAACAAATGACGCTTTATCAGGTTCAGCAAAAAACATCGGAACGCTTATGAATAACAGAAACTATTTCTTTGTTCCATTTTCTCAGGACGATTATATAAATAAACCCGCATCTCTTGTTGCCGACTTTGATATTATACCCCAGACAATTTTTTATGCACTTCAGAAAAAACAAATTCAGCCTGTTTTATAAATTATAAAAAAAGACAGATGTTAAAATCTGTCTTTTTATTTGAATTGATTAAGCTCTTTATTATATTTATATCCTATTTTTTCAAGCTTTGATATTATTTCCTGTGAATCAATATCTTCAACATCACATAATTTTTCAAAGCTGTCATATTTATCTCTTAAAAGCATATTTATACAGCTTAAAAGCATTACAGGGTCATTAGGCATATTCATAAAAAATTAATCTCCTTTATCTGATGGTTCAATTACTACGCACTGCATTCCAAGTTCCAAATATCTCTGTTCTACGATTTTTCTGGGGAATGATGTTATTTTGTCTTTTTTTGAGGGGTCACTGAAATAATAATCTGTTCCATCATATCCTATAAGAACAAGACAATGTTCTCCCGAAATCCAAGTAAATTCAGTATCCTCATTGTCGATTATTCTCCAGGTGTTTCCTTCTTTTGACGGTTTCATATCCATAGTAGCCCAGAATATTACAGGAATATCGTTTAATGTATAAGCTCTTATCAGTTTGCTTAACGGAGTACCTGTTTTATTTTTTACTGTCCATTTATCTCCAAGGTATGCGTCAGTAGATTTTTCTATAACAGGGGCATAACAGCCAAGGCTATGTTCATCATAAGGGTCGCCTACAAAATATTCATTCGGGTCAGGAGCATATAATACCTTGTTTTCGCCCTCTCCCTCTGCATATACGTCCATTTTTGGAAGATAGTCGTCAATAAACTGGTCAACAGTTATTTCATAACCAAGATAATTCAGAACCATTACAGTGCTTACACTTTCACAGCCAGTAGGATAATCTTCGTTCTGATAAATATGCGGA